>NZ_JBEXSI010000004.1:0-187208 GCF_040613515.1 Streptomyces sp. NPDC006261 | reverse complement strand
GACGACGGCGCCGAGGGGGTGCAGGAGGGCGGTGGCGCGGGCGATGTTCGGCGGCCAGGACTCGGTGGCCACGGTGACCGGCGGAAGCTTCGGCGGCTCCGGCCGGGCCGCCGGCCCGCTCCCCGCGCTCCCGCTCGACGGCCGCCTACCTCCGCTACGCGGCGGGCAAGCTGGCCGGGGCGGCCGTCTCCCTCTTCGCCGTCCTCGTCACCAGCTTCTTCCTCTTCCGGCTGATCCCGGGCGACCCGGTCAAACAGATGACCGGCGGCCGCCAGGTGTCGACCGAACAGATCGCGGCGATGCGCCGTGAGTTCGGCCTCGACCTGCCGCTCTGGCAGCAGTTCACCCAGTACTGCGGCAAGGCGCTGACCGGCGACTTCGGCACGTCGTACCAGTTCCGGGCCCCGGTCATCGACAAGATCGGCGAGGCGCTGCCCGCCACGCTGCTGCTGACCGGCACGGCCTTCGTCATCTACACGCTGCTCGGCATCTGGCTGGGCGCACGCTCCGCCTGGCGCAACGGCGGCGCCGGCGACCGGACCAACACCGCGCTCGCGCTGACGCTGTACTCGGTGCCCTCGTTCTGGCTCGGCCTGCTCCTCATCATCACCCTGTCGGTGGGCATCGGCCCGATCCCCGGACTCTTCCCGACCGGCGGTATGGAGTCCGGCTCCACCACCGGCTTCGACCGCGTACTCGACATCGCCCACCACATGGTGCTGCCCGTCATCACGCTCGTCGCCGTGGAGTACGCGCGCACCCTGCTGGTGATGCGCTCCTCGCTGCTGGACGAGATGGGCAGCGACTACCTGACCACCGCCCGCGCCAAGGGGCTGCGGGACGACCTCGTACGCCGGAAGCACGCCGTGCCGAACGCGATGCTGCCGACGGTGACGCTGCTCTTCGTGAACCTCGGTACGACGGTGGCGGGGGCGATCCTGGTGGAGACGGTGTTCTCCTGGCCGGGGCTCGGCGGTCTCTTCTACCAGGCGCTGAGCGTGCCCGACCTGCCGTTGGTGCAGGCGCTGTTCTTCGTCTTCGCCTCCGCGGTGATCCTGATGAACACGCTGGCCGATGTGATCTATCCGCTGCTGGATCCCCGGGTGGGCCGATGACTGTCACGACCGACAAAGCCGAAGGTGTGCGCACGGACAGCCCGCGCGCCCTGGCCCGGGCCCGGCGGCGGCAGGCCGTCCTCCGCTTCTGGCGGCAGTACCGCACGCACCGGGCCGGTCTCGTCGGCCTCGCCGTGCTGGCGGTGATCGCCCTCCTCGCGCTGACCGCGCCCCTGCTCGTCGGGGCCGGCTCGCAGAGCGTGACCAACGCCCCGGGCGGCCCGATGGAGGCACCTAGCAGCGATTTCCCGCTGGGAACCGACCAGTTCGGGCGCAGCCTGCTCGCCCTGATGCTCTGGGGGACCCGCGTCTCGCTCACCGTCGGCCTGCTCGCGGCCTTCCTCTCCGTCGCCATCGGCACCCTCATCGGGATCACCGCGGGCCACTTCAAGGGGTGGTACGCCACCGTCATCATGCGGGTCACCGACTGGTTCCTGGTGATGCCGACGCTGGTTCTGGCCATCGCCCTGGCCACGGTCCTCTCGCGGTCGATCTGGACGACGATCCTGGCGATCGGTGTGACGACCTGGCCGACCACCGCCCGCCTGGTCCGGGCCCAGACGCTCTCCGTCGAGTCCCGCCCGTACATCGAACGCTCGCGGGCACTAGGCGGCGGGCACAGCCACATCATGTCCCGCCACGTCCTGCCCAATGTGATGCCGCTGGTGCTCGCCCAGACCACGCTGGTGATCTCCACCGCCATCCTCACCGAAGCCACCCTCGCCTTCCTCGGGCTCGGCGATCCGACGATCGTCTCCTGGGGCGGGCTGCTCCAGGACGCCCGTGAGGCGGGGGCGGTCAGCTCCGGCAACTGGTGGTACCTCGCCCCGCCCGGACTCGCCATCGCGGTGGTCGCCCTCGCCTTCACGCTCTGCGGCCGCGCCATCGAGTCCGTGCTCAACCCCAAGCTGGGGGCTTCCCGTTGACGGCAACAACCACCACCACGAACCCTGACCCGTCCGCCTCGCCCGACCTTTCCGAGCCCGTCGGCGACCCACCGCTCCTGGAGGTGCGGAACCTGACCGTGACGTACGGCAGCGGGGACGGCGCCGTCCCCGCCGTACGGGGGGTCGATCTGCGGGTGGAGGCCGGGCAGAAGCTCGGCATCGCCGGGGAGTCCGGTTGCGGGAAGTCGACCCTGGCCCTGGCGCTGCTCCGGCTGCTGCCCGCATCGGCCGAGCTGACCGGCGAGATCCTGCTGGACGGCGAGGACATCCTCACCATGAAGTGGGGGCGGCTGCGGGCGGTCCGCTGGGCGGGCGCGTCGATCGTCTTCCAGGGTGCTATGCACTCGCTCAACGCGGTGCACCGGGTCGGGGACCAGATCGCCGAGCCGATCGTGCTGCACAGCAGGGCCACCCCGGCCGCCGCCCGCAAGCGCGCCGGAGAGCTGCTGGAACAGGTGGGGCTGCCGGCCGCCCGCGCCCAGGCGTACCCGCACGAGCTGTCCGGCGGTCAGCGCCAGCGCGTGATGATCGCGATGGCGCTGGCCTGCGATCCGCGCCTGATCGTCGCGGACGAGCCGACGACCGCGCTGGATGTGATGATCCAGGCGCAGATCCTGCGCCTGATCGAGCAGCTCGTCGCCGACCAGGACGTCGGGCTCATCATGATCAGCCACGACCTGGCGGTGCTGGCGGACACCTGCGACCGGCTCTCGGTGATGTACGCGGGCCGGGTCGTCGAGGAGGGTCCGGCCAGGGAGGTGTACGCGGAGGCCCGCCACCCGTACGGCCGGGCGCTCTCCGCCGCCTTCCCGAAGATCGGGGACCTCGCCTCCCGGCGCGCCCCGCGGGGTCTGCCGGGCGATCCGCCGGACCCGGCGGCGCTGCCGGGCGGTTGTACGTTCCATCCGCGGTGCCCCGTGGCGCTGGACTCCTGCGCCACGGAGGACCAGGAGCTGCGGGAGGCCGGGGACGCGCGGCGGGCGGCCTGCGTGCTGGTGGACGCCCCCGCTGCCGACGAACCGAGGAGCACCCCATGACCAGCACCACCCCCCTCGTCAGCACCACTCCCCTCCTCAGCGCCGAAGCGCTGCAGGTCGCTTTCCCCGGTCGGCGCGGGGCCGCCGCCGCCCGCGCCGTCGACGGCGTCGACCTCGACATCCGGCCCGGAGAGATCGTCGCGCTGGTCGGTGAGTCGGGGTGCGGCAAGACGACGCTCGCCCGGTCGCTGCTCGGCCTGGTCCCGCCGACCGCCGGCCGGGTGACCTTCGGCGGCTCCCCTCTGGACTATGCGGGCCGGGCGCTCAAGGCGTACCGGAAGCGCGTGCAGCTGGTGCTCCAGGATCCCAGCGGATCGCTCAACCCCCGGCACACGGTGTACGACGCGGTCGCCGAGGGGCTGCGGATCCACGGGTACGCCGGGGACGAGCGGGCGGCCGTTTCGGAGGCGCTCTCCCGGGCGGGGCTGCGGCCGCCGGAGCGGTTCTTCCTGCGCTACCCGCACGAGCTGTCGGGCGGTCAGCGCCAGCGCGTCGTGATCGCGGGGGCGCTGGTGCTGGAGCCGGAGCTGATCGTGGCCGACGAGCCGGTGGCCTCGCTGGACGCCTCGGTACGGGGCGAGATCCTGGCCCTCCTGCTGCGCCTCCGCGACGAGCTGGGCCTCTCGGCACTGGTCGTCACCCATGACCTCGGGCTCGCGTGGAACATCGCGGACCGGGTGGCGGTCATGTACCTCGGCCGGATCGTCGAGACGGGCCCGGTCGAGCAGCTGCTCACGGCCCCTCAGCACCCGTACACCCAGGCCCTGTTGTCCGTCCTCCCCGAGGCGGAGGGCGAACCGGTCGTTCTGACCGGCGAGCCCCCGGACCCCTCGAAGGTGCCGGCCGGCTGCCGCTTCCACGTCCGCTGCCAGGTCCTCGCCTCGGGCGAGGCGGAGCGGGCGGGGGTGGCGGAGGCCTGCCGGACCGTGGATCTGCCGGTGCTGAACGGCGGGGCGGAGACCCAGGTGGCGTGCCACTGGGCAGCGGCGTGCGGCGCTAGGGCGTGAGCCCGTGGTGGATGGCGCCCGTCAGCCGGCCGAGCGGCCGGCCGGTGCCGCCCCAGCGGTGCTGGATGATCTCGGCGGCGATGGAGACCGCCGTCTCCTCCGGCGTACGGGCTCCGAGGTCGAGGCCAACGGGTGAGGCGAGGCGGGCCAGGTGCGTCTCGTCCACCCCGGCCTCGCGGAGCCGGGCGAGGCGGTCGCGGTGGGTGCGGCGGCTGCCCATGACCCCGATGTACGCCGCCGGCGTGCGCAACGCGGCGGCGAGCAGCGGCACATCGGACTTCGGGTCGTGGGTGAGGACGCAGATCACCGTACGGGCGTCGACCTCGGTCGCCTCCAGGTAGTCGTGCGGCCAGGCGCGGACCACCTCGTCGGCGGTCGGGAACCGCTCCCGGGTGGCGAAGGCGGGGCGGGCGTCGCAGACGGTGACCCGGTAGCCGAGGAACGAGCCGATGCGGGCTGTGGCCGCCGCGTGGTCGATGGCGCCGAAGACGAGCATGCGGGGCGGCGGGGCGTACGTCCGGACGAAGACGGACACCTCCTGCATCCGGCGCTGGCCGTGCGCCCCGTACCACTGGATGCCGGTGAGGCCCTGTTCCAGCAGCCCGCGGGCGTCGTCCGTGACGGCCGCGTCGAGCCCTTCGGCACCGAGAGAGCCAGAAGTGCCGGTGGGGCGGAGGACCAGGCGGGCCCCGGTCTCCGCGGCACCCGACAGGACGGTGGCCTCCGCGACCGGCAGGCCGGCCGCGATCAGGTCAAGCAGCGCCGCGAGATCCGCCAGCTCGCCGTCCGACGCGTACGCACGCACCAGCACCTCGATGGTGCCGCCGCACGTGAGCCCGACGCCGAACGCCTCGTCGTCGCTGATCCCGTACGTGACCACGCGTGGCCCCGCCCCGGCGAGCACCTCGCGGGCGACCTCGTACACATCGCCCTCGACGCAGCCCCCGGAGACGCTGCCCACCACCGCGCCCTCGGCATCGACGGCCAGGACCGCCCCGGGGTCGCGGGGCGCGCTGCCGTGCACGGCGACGACGGTCGCCAGGGCGAAGGGCGTACCGGCGGCACAGCGGGCCTGGAGGTCGGGCAGGATGTCGCGCACCCTGCCAGCATCCGCCGTCCCCGGGCGGAACGCACGGCCAGGACGTACGTCAGTGGCCGCGGTCGTACGCGGCGATCAGCTCGCCGCACCGCTTCACGTCGCCGGCCATCGCCACCAGGAGGTCGTCGATCGTGTCGAACTTCAGCATGCCGCGTACGTACGCCAGGAAGTCGACGGCCACGTGCAGCCCGTACAGGTCCAGGCCGACGCGGTCGATCGCGTACGCCTCGACCGTCCGCTCGGTGCCGTCGAACTGCGGGTTGGTGCCGACCGAGATCGCGGCGGGCATCGACTCGCCCGCCACCTCCAGCCAGCCCGCGTAGACGCCGTCGGCGGGGATCGCGGTGTGCGGGAGGGTCTCCACGTTGGCCGTGGGGAAGCCCAGTTCGCGGCCCCGCTGTGCGCCGCGGACCACGATGCCCTCGACGCGGTGCGGGCGGCCGAGGATCTCTGCGGCGCCGGCGACATCGCCCTCGGAGACGAGGCGGCGGGTGAGGGTGGAGGAGAACGGCTGCCCGCCGCCCGCGTCACCGGTCACGAACAGGTCGATGACCTCGACGGTGTAGTCGTAGGTGGCGCCCAGCTCGGTCAGCAGGGCGACGTCCCCCGCGGCCCTGTGGCCGAAGCGGAAGTTCGGGCCCTCGATGACGGTCTTCGCGTGCAGCTTGTCGACGAGGACCTTCACGATGAAGTCCGCGGGCGACAGCTTCGAGAACTCCGCGGTGAACGGCAGGATCAGCACCGCGTCCACGCCCAGCTCCGCCATGAGTTCGGCGCGGCGGTGGTGGGGGGCGAGCAGCGGCGGGTGGCTGCCGGGGCGGACGACCTCGCTGGGGTGCGGGTCGAAAGTCACGACGACGGACGGAACGCCCAGCTCACGGGCGCGCTCGACGGCCCGGCCGATGATCAGCTGGTGTCCGCGGTGCACGCCGTCGTAGGAGCCGATGGTGACGACGCTGCGTCCCCAGTCCTGGGGGATGTCCTCCAAGCCACGCCAGCGCTGCACTGTGACCGCTCCTCGCCCGAACCTGTGTACGTGTGTATGTCGATTACGCAGGTCTAAGACTGCCATGCTCACGCCCCGCCGCCTGCATCGGCATCGGCATCGCCCGACGTGATGTCTCCAACGCCTCCACCGTGCGCCGGGCGCTGGGGCCCACCACCGCCGCCCACTCCTGCGGGGCGTCGGCGAGCCAGCGGACGACGAGGGCGGCGAATCCGGGCACGTCCCGGGCGAGTTCGACCAGGCGGCGGTCGAAGCGGGCGGCGCCCTCGGGGGTGCGGACGAGGAGCATGCCGGTGCGGTGGACGAGGGCGCGCGTACGGATCTCCGGGCGGGCCCCCACCCCGGCCGCCGCGGCCTGGAGCAGGGCGTCCAGCACGTCCGGGTCCCGCCCGGTGGTCTGCTCGAACTCCAGCAGGACCTCCAGCAGCTCGGCCCGCAGCGGCCGGGACGCGGCGCTCCCGGCCCCGGCGAGCACCCGGGCCAGTGCGGCGCGGACCGGCGGCGGGGCGGGACGGTCCCTGAGCAGCCCGGTGACCAGGGGGAGGAGCAGGGCGCGGGCCGCGGGGCCGTGTTCGAGGCGGAGGTCGACGTACTCGGCGGCGTGGGTGCCGTCCTCGGGGTGGGCGTCGATGTACTCACGTACGAGCCCGGCGACGTGCAGCGCGAGCGCGGGCGTGTCGAGCCCGGCCAGGGCCCGCAGGACCGCCGCCGCGCCGTCGCCGGGGCGGGCCAGGCGGGCGCGGAGGGCGGCGAGGACCGGCTCGGGGTGGAGGGGGAAGACCTCGGCGAGCAGCTCCAGGGGGAGCCGGGGGTCGCCGTGGGCGAAGAGGCGCAGCGCCTGCGGGAGGTGGCGGCCCCTGCTCTTCGGGTCCCTGACGAGGAGGGTGAGGGCGGCGGCGTGGAGGCCGGCGTCGTCGGGGCGGGCGAGCAGCTCCGAGGCGGCGGAGCGGAGCAGGGCCCGGTCGCCGTCGGTGGTGATCCGGGGCTGGAGGAGTCCGGCGTACCGGGCGGCGGCCGAGCGGCGGGCCGGGCGGTCCTCGTCACGGGCCCAGCGCTCGACGGCCCGGCAGAGCGCGGTGGGCTCGTCCTCGGCGAGGGCGGCGAGCAGCTCCCCGGCCCTGGTGTGCGGGGTGGCGACCAGCGCGTCGGTCAGGTCGTCGACGGCCAGGCCGCGGCGGGCGTGGAGCAGGGCCTGCGCCGCGGCGGCCACGGTGGGGCGCAGGGGCACGTCCGGTGCGTCGGGCCCGACGAGCAGCGGGCGTTCGTCGGTGAACCAGCGGCAGAGCAGCGGCAGTACGACGGGGGCGTTGAGCGTGAGGCGGCGGGCGACGGCGTCGAGGTACCGCTCGTCGCCGTCGGTGCGGGGCACCCCGTCGGCGGGGACGAGGCGGCGGAGGAGGTCGATCCGGTCCTCCTCGGGCAGCCGGAGCCGCCGCCAGAACCAGGGGCCGAACTCCCCGTACGCCCCCGGGCCCGCGGGCCCGCCGGTGGCGGCCGTGCGGCGGGTGATGCGCCCGGCGAGGACCCGCAGGACGCCGAGGTACGGGCGGGCGTCGGGCACCCGCAGCAGGCTGCCCCCGAGGAGGTGGGCGGCCCACCAGGCGGCGTCCTCGTCACGGGGGCCCTCGTCGGCCCGGAGCCGGTCCAGCGCCTCGATCAGGTCGGCCATCCGGTGCGCGAGTGCGGCGGTCCCCTGGCGGCGGCCGAGGAGCACCATCGCCTGGATCACCGGCCCGATCCGGTGCCGGGGCACGGGCAGCGAGCGGGGTTCCCCATCGGCCCGGGCGCTCGGCACGCGCACCACCCCGCCGCTCCCCCGGTGCCAGCGGTGCACCAGGGAGCGCAGCGCCGCGTCCAGGTCCAGATGGGCGCCCTGCACCCAGTCGCCGAGCTCCTCGTGGGCGAAGCGGTAACCGGCACCGGCGGGCACGAGGAGCCCCTCCGTCAGCACGGCCGAGGCCCACCCCGTGCGCCACGGGAAGACCTCCTCGAACGCCTCCCGGTCCAGCTCCCCCTGACCCGGGCCCAGACAGCGCCGGGCCGCCTCGTGGACCTGGCCCGCCACCCGGGCGGCCAGGCGGCGTACGGCGGTGCCGCGTGGCTGTTCACCTGCGGCGGCCACGATCCGGACCGCGACGCGCACGCACATGAGGTCCAGGTGGGCACCGAAGACGTCCTCGGTGTCGGGGCGGCCCGGGACGCCGGGCGGCAGGGCCTCGCGGACCTCGGCGAGCAGCCGCAGGGTGAGCGGGTGCCGGTCGTGGCCGGGCGCGAGGGCGTGCGGCGGGATGCCGAGGCGCTCCTTGGCCAGGTCGGCCTGGTCGGGGGTGAGGTCGGCCAGGCGCAGGGCCGGCGGCAGGGCCCGGGCGGGGCGGTGGGGGCGGTGCAGGGCGCCCGGCGGGTAGAGGGCGCCTGCTGTCTCCCAGTGCTCGGGGCGGCAGGCTACGAGGAGCCGGACGCTGTGCTCGCGCAGCCAGCCGGCGGTGTTCGCCGTCCATTCGGCGAGCCGGTGGGCCAGCAGCGGGGGCATCTCCTCGGGGCCGTCCAGGACCACGAGGAGGGGATGGCCCGCGTCGGCGGCGAGAGCGGCGATCCGTTCCGCGGTGGCCGTCGCCATGTCACCGAGGGCCCCGGCCGCGGCGACGATGCGGGCCGAGCGGGTCAGCGTACGGTCCGCCGCGTCGGCGACCGAGGTGTCGTCGGCCAGCAGGTCGGCGCCGCGCAGCCAGAGCGTGGGGGCGGGCGCCGCTCCTTCGGCCCGGCGGGCGGCGAGGGCGGCCAGCTCGGTGGTGCGGCCGGTGCCGGGGGCGCCGACGAGGCCCAGGACCGTGCCCGTACCGGCGGCGAAGGCGGCGAACTCCGCGCTCACGTCCTCGCGCTCGACGGGTGCGGTGCGGGCTTTCGGACCGTCCGCCGAGCCGACGGAGGTGGCGGTGAGCTGGAGGGCCCCGGCGAGGTTGAGGTCGGGGCCGTAGGCGGGGGCGGCGACGGCGTTGCGCGCGAGGAGGGCGTCGAGGGCGGCGTCGGCTCCGCGCGGGATGGGGAGGGCGAGCCCGGCGGCCTCGTAGGGGGTGGTGAGGGCGGTGCACAGGAGGCCGAGGACCGCGCCCGTGGCCGGGTCGCTGACCGGGCCCCCGATCGCCGCGCCGCCGGAGCGCAGGGCGTCGCGCCCGTCGGTGCCGAGGGCCAGCTCCAGCGCGGCCGGGACCGGGTGGGCGCCGTCCGGAGCGGTGTAGGTGGCGGGGGCCGTGCCGAGGACCCGGGCCTCACGGCGGCCGTGCGCGGCGATCCCGACGTAACTTCCGGGCTCGATCCGCTCCCGTACGGCGATGGGCAGCGGCTCCACGTCGAGGCTCCCGGAGCCGCCCGTACGCAGGAGGGCGAGGCCGAGGGCGGGGAGAGCCGTGATGTCGTCGGGGCCGACGGAACAGGTGCGGCCGTCGGTGCCGTGGAGGAGGAGCGGGCCGGGGGCGGCGGTGGCCTGGTGGGCGGTGACGACCGTGCCCCGGTCGTCCGCGACGAATCCCGTCCCCCGCGGCCGGCCGGCCTGATCACAGATGCTCACCAGCGTCGACCGGTCCCCACTGCCCATGGTCCGACGGTAGGCCGCCGGTGATCTCCCGGCGTGCGCGGACGGCGAAAGCGCCCCCCGCGCCCCCGGTATTCACTCCGAGCGCCCGTCCGATGGAGTGAATAGGCGTGTCCTGGCGGAGCAGAGATGGTCCCGGGGTGGGGAAGGTGGAGCGGGCACCGGCTGGGGGGTGGTGCCCGCTCCACGCACACCGTGCGGGAACGGTTCCGGACGCGGACACCGCACGGCAACGGCTCAGGCGAAGACGGCGAGGCTCCTGGCCTTGCCCTTCTCCTCTTCCACGAGCACGAGGAACGCCCCGTCGGGCCCGAAGACCGCGACCGGCCCCGGCGGGTACGCGGGCATGTCCAGCCGTACGCCGTTGAGGAGCAGCTTGGCGCGCTTCTCGTCGACGTCCCAGCGGGGGAAGGCGGAGGCGGCCGCGTCGGCGACGGGCATCACCGTCAGCTCCTCCTGGTGCTGGTCCAGGGTGCGGGCCGCGTCCAGTCCGTACGGGCCGACGCGGGTGCGGCGCAGGGCGGTCAGGTGGCCGCCGACGCCGAGTCCGGCACCGAGGTCCCGGGCGAGGGCGCGGATGTACGTCCCCGAGGAGCAGACGACGGAGACGACCAGGTCCACGACCGGGGTGCCGTCCTCGGCGACGGCCTCGCGGACGTCGTAGACGCGGAAGGAGGAGACGGTGACCGGGCGGGCCGGAATCTCGAACTCCTCGCCGCCGCGCACCCGCGCGTAGGACCGCTTGCCGTCGATCTTGATGGCGCTGACCTTGGACGGGACCTGCATGATCGCGCCGGTCAGCGCGGCCACTTCGGCGTCGATCCCCTCGCGGGTCACGCCGGACGCGTCGGTGGAGGAGGTGATCTCGCCCTCGGCGTCGTCGGTGACGGTGTCCTGGCCGAGCCGGATCGTGCCCAGGTACTCCTTCTCGGTCAGCGCGAGGTGGCCGAGGAGCTTGGTGGCCCGCTGGACGCCGAGCACGAGGACTCCGGTCGCCATCGGGTCGAGCGTTCCGGCGTGGCCGACGCGGCGGGTGCGGGCGATGCCGCGCATCTTGGCCACGACGTCGTGCGAAGTGAAGCCGGACGGCTTGTCGACGATGACGAGGCCGTCCGGCGTGGTGGTCTGCTCGGTCATGCGGAGGCCGGGCCCTCGTTCTTCTCGGAGGGGGTGTCGGCTTCCTCGTCCTCGTCCTCGGGCTTGCGGTACGGGTCGGCGTCGCCGGCGTACTTCGCGCCCGTGGAGACCTCGCGCACCTCGGCGTCCTTGGCGCGCGCCTTGTCGAGGAGGTCCTCGATGGTGCGGGCGTTGTCCGGGAGGGCGTCCGGGACGAAGGCCAGGCTCGGCGTGAACCGGACCCCGGTCTGCCGGCCGACCTCTGAGCGGAGGACGCCCTTGGCGCTCTCCAGCGCCGCGGCGGAGGCCGCGCGCTCCTCGTCGTCGCCGTAGACCGTGTAGAAGACCGTGGCCTCCCGCAGGTCGCCGGTGACCCGGGCGTCCGTGATCGTCACGAATCCCAGCCGCGGATCCTTGATTCGCCGGTCCAGGGTCTCCGCGACCACGACCTGGATGCGATCGGCCAGCTTGCGGGCCCGCGCGTTGTCGGTCACCGGTCCGTCACTCTTCCTTCTGATGTCGCTTGCGTGTCAGTCTTCGTCACTGTGCAGCCGCCGTCTCACCGAGAGCAGCTCCACCTCGGGGCGCGCGGCCACCAGCCGCTCGCACCGGTCCAGCACGTCCGTCAGGTGTCCGGTGTCACCGGAGACCACGGCGAGGCCGATCTCGGCCCTGCGGTGGAGATCCTGCCCGCCGGTCTCCGCCGCACTCACCGCGTACTTGCGCTGGAGTTCGGCGACGATCGGACGGACGACGGAGCGTTTCTCCTTCAACGACCGTACGTCGCCGAGGAGCAGATCGAAGGACAGGGTCCCCACATACATGTGTGTCCGGATGTCCCGCCGGTTCGGGTTCGTGCCCCGCCAGAGCTTGGCGGGGACATCAGAACCGTACCGGAACGGCCGGGGCCGATCGACGGAAATACGACCCGTCGACCGGCCCCGACCGTGGTGGCCGGGTTCCGGGGGCGAACCTCCGGAGCCCGGCGCGATCCTTGCGGATCAGCCTCGCGGCTTCTCGCGCATCTCGTACGTCGCGATGACGTCGTCGATCTTGATGTCGTTGAAGTTTCCGAGGTTGATACCGCCCTCGAAGCCTTCGCGGATCTCGGTGACGTCGTCCTTGAAGCGGCGCAGACCGGAGATGTTGAGGCTCTCCGCGATGACCTTGCCATCGCGCAGCAGGCGCGCCTTGGTGTTGCGCTTGACCTCGCCGGAGCGGACCAGCACACCGGCGATGTTGCCCAGCTTGGACGAGCGGAAGATCTCGCGGATCTCCGCCGTACCGAGCTCGACCTCTTCGTACTCCGGCTTGAGCATGCCCTTGAGGGCAGCTTCGATCTCTTCGATCGCCTGGTAGATGACCGAGTAGTACCGGACGTCCACACCCTCGCGCTCGGCCATCTGCTCGGCACGCCCTGCGGCGCGCACGTTGAAGCCGATCACGATGGCGTCGGAACCCGTCGCCAGGTTGATGTCCGACTCGGTGACCGCACCCACACCGCGGTGCAGGACCCGGATGTCGACCTCTTCACCGACGTCGAGCTGGAGCAGCGAGGACTCGAGAGCCTCCACCGAACCGGACGCGTCGCCCTTGATGATGAGGTTGAGCTCCTGGACCAGACCGGCCTTGAGCGCCTCGTCCAGGTTCTCCAGGGAGAACCGGACACCCTTGCGGGCGAAGTTGGCGTTGCGCTCACGGGCGGCACGCTTCTCGGCGATCTGACGGGCCGTACGGTCCTCGTCGACGACCAGGAAGTTGTCGCCGGCGCCCGGGACATTGGTGAGACCGAGCACCAGGACGGGGGTCGAGGGACCCGCTTCCTGCACGTTCTGACCGTTGTCGTCGAGCATGGCGCGCACTCGGCCGTAGGCGTCGCCCACGACCATCGTGTCGCCGATGCGCAGCGTTCCGCGCTGGACCAGGACGGTCGAGACGGCACCGCGACCGCGGTCGAGGTGGGACTCGATCGCAATACCCTGCGCGTCCTGCTCCGGGTTGGCCCGCAGGTCCAGCGAGGCGTCGGCGGTGAGGACGACGGCCTCCAGGAGCGCCTCGATGTTGAGGCCCTGCTTGGCGGAGATGTCGACGAACATGGTGTCGCCGCCGTACTCCTCGGCCACCAGACCGAACTCGGTGAGCTGACCGCGCACCTTGGTCGGGTCGGCACCCTCGACGTCGATCTTGTTGACCGCGACCACGATCGGCACCTCGGCCGCCTTGGCGTGGTTCAGCGCCTCGATCGTCTGGGGCATCACACCGTCGTTGGCCGCCACCACGAGGATCGCGATGTCGGTCGACTTCGCACCACGTGCACGCATGGCGGTGAACGCCTCGTGACCCGGGGTGTCGATGAAGGTGATCTTGCGGTCCTCACCGTTGACCTCGGAGGAGACCTGGTACGCACCGATGTGCTGCGTGATCCCACCGGCCTCGCCCGCAACGACGTTCGTCTTGCGGATCGCGTCCAGCAGCCGGGTCTTACCGTGGTCGACGTGACCCATGACGGTCACGACGGGCGGGCGGGAGACCAGGGCCTCTTCGCCGCCCTCGTCCTCGCCGAACTCGATGTCGAAGGACTCGAGCAGCTCGCGGTCCTCCTCCTCGGGGCTGACGATCTCCAGGACGTAGTTCATCTCGTCCGCGAGAAGCCGGAGCGTCTCGTCGGAGACGGACTGCGTCGCCGTGACCATCTCGCCGAGGTTCATCATCACGGCGACGAGCGACGCCGGGTTGGCGTTGATCTTCTCCGCGAAGTCGGTGAGCGAGGCACCGCGCGACAGCCGGACAGGCTGTCCGTTGCCGCGAGGCAGCATGACGCCGCCGACGGACGGGGCCTGCATGGCCTCGTACTCCTGGCGCCTCTGCCGCTTCGACTTACGCCCACGACGCGCCGGTCCGCCGGGGCGGCCGAACGCACCCTGCGTGCCACCACGGCCACCGGGACCACCCGGACGACCGCCGAAGCCGGGACGACCGCCGAAGCCGCCCCCACCACCGGGACGACCGGCACCGCCGCCACCACCGGGACCGGCCGGACGGCCTGCGAAGCCGCCGCCACCGCCACCGGGACGACCGGCGAAACCGCCGCCGCCGCCACCGGGACGACCGGCACCGCCGCCGCCACCGGGGCGACCGCCGCCACCGGCACCGGGACCACGGCCGCCGCCGGGGCCACCACCGGGACGCGGGCCGGCAGCGGGACGCTGCGGCATCATGCCGGGGTTCGGCCGGTTACCGGCGGGACCGCCGCCGGGACGCGGAGCCTGCGGGCGGGGCATGCCGCCCGGAGCGGGACGGGCACCGCCCTGACCCTGACCACCCTGGGGACGCGGGGCGCCGCCGGGGCCACCCTGGGGACGCGGGGCGCCGGGGCGCTCCGAGCCGCCACCGGGGCGCGGGGCACCGCCGGGACGGGGCGCCGAGGGGCGCGCCATGCCGGTGGAACCGCCGGAGGTGAAGGGGTTGTTGCCCGGACGGGGACCGGCCGGACGGGTACCGCCGGGGCGCGGGGCGCCCTGGCCCGCGGGACGTGCGGGGCGGTCTCCGCCACGCTCGCCGCCACGGCCGCCGTCACGCTGGCCGCCCTCGCGGGCTCCACCGTCACGCTGACCGGCGTCGCGCTGACCGCCGGCCGGAGCCGGACGGGCCGGACGCGGTCCGGGAGTGGCACCCGCGGGACGCGGGGCCTGGGGCTGCTGGGGGGCGGCCGGCTGGGCCGGAGCCGGAGCCGAGAACTCGGCGGCCGGGACCGGGGTCACCGGGGCCGCCTTCGGCGCGGGCTTCGGGCCCGGACGGGGGCCCGCCGACGGAGCCGAGGGCTCTGCCGGGGCGCTGCTCTCCGGGGCCTCGGCAGCGGCCGGCTTGGCAGCCGGTACGCCGGGCTTCGGGGCGGCGGGACGTGCCGCAGCGGCCGGGGAGGGCGCCGCGGGCTTTGCGGGCGTCGCCTTGCGGGGCGCGCCAGGCTTGGCAGCGGACTTGCCGGCGTTGCCGCCGGGCCCCTGCAGTGCGTCGGTCAACTTACGTACAACCGGCGCCTCGATCGTCGAGGACGCCGAACGGACGAACTCACCGAGTTCTTGGAGCTTGGCCATGACGACCTTGCTCTCCACGCCGAACTCCTTGGCGAGTTCGTATACCCGGACCTTAGCCACTTCGCTCCTTTTAGGTCCGGGTTACCGCCGGACCGTCGCTACTTCATGGGCGTACTCATCGCGTACTCATCGAGTGCTCATCGCAATCTCGACCTACTTCCAACTCGCGAGGTACCTGACCGCACGGGGTCCCGTGCCGTTCACTTTCTTTCCTGCGGTGTCGCCCGCTCGACGAACCGCGTGAGTGCCGCGGTGTCGAACGGCCCCTTGGCCTTGAAGGCCCGGGGGAACGCCCGGCGGCGAACCGCCAGGTCGAGACAGACAGAGGTGGGGTGCACATAAGCACCCCGGCCGGGCAGCGTACCGCGTGGATCAGGGGCGCAGGCACCCTCGTCCGCCACGATGCGCAGCAGCTCGCTCTTGGCCACTCGCTCCCGGCATCCCACACAGGTTCGCTCAGGGCAAGCGCGGGCTTGCGTCCGGCCAGACACGTTTAAGTCTACCTCCCCGTACCGACCTCACCTCTTTGGGGCGAAAATCGAACGGACGTTGTCGTGATCTCAGCGGCGTACGGCCAAGATCTATTCCCTGGACCCGCTCCGGGTCAACGCCTTTCCGAGCGCTCCCGGGCCCGCTCGGCCCGCTCGCGGTCGGCGTTCTCGCGCTCCTCGTCCGTCTCGGTGTCGGGACGGATGTCGATGCGCCAGCCGGTGAGGCGGGCGGCGAGCCGGGCGTTCTGGCCCTCCTTGCCGATCGCCAGCGACAGCTGGTAGTCCGGCACGGTGACCCGGGCGGAGCGGGCGCCGAGGTCGACGACCTCGACCTTGCTCACCCGGGCGGGCGAGAGCGCGTTGGCGACCATCTCGGCCGGGTCGTCCGACCAGTCCACGATGTCGATCTTCTCGCCGTGCAGCTCGGCCATGACATTACGCACACGGCTGCCCATCGGGCCGATGCAGGCGCCCTTGGGGTTCAGGCCGGCGCGGGTGGAGCGCACGGCGATCTTGCTGCGGTGGCCGGCCTCGCGGGCGATGGCCTCGATGACCACGGAGCCGTCCGCGATCTCCGGGACCTCCAGCGCGAAGAGCTTCTTCACCAGGTTCGGGTGGGTGCGCGAGAGCGTCACCGACGGGCCGCGGACACCCTTGGCGACTCGTACGACATACGTACGAAGGCGCAGCCCGTGCACGTACTCCTCGCCCGGGACCTGCTCCTGGACCGGCAGCATGGCTTCCATCTTGCCGATGTCGACCAGGACGTTCTTGGGGTCCTTGCCCTGCTGGACCACGCCGGTGACGACATCGCCCTCGTGGCCCGCGTACTCCCCGAAGGTCCGGTCGTCCTCGGCGTCGCGCAGCCGCTGCAGGATGACCTGCTTGGCGGTGGTCGCGGCGATCCGGCCGAACCCGGAGGGGGTGTCGTCGAACTCCTTGGGCTCCTGGCCCTCTTCGAGGTCTGCCGGGTCCTCCTTGGCCCACACGGTGACGTGGCCGTTCTCGTCGAGCTTCACGCGCGCCCGGCGGTGGCTGCCGTCGGTGCGGTGGTACGCGATGAGGAGGGCCGACTCGATCGCCCCGACGAGCACGTCGAAGGGGATCTCCTTGTCCTGCGCCAAGCCCTTCAAAAGCTTCACATCGATGTCCACGGCTACGCCTCCTCTTCCTTCTTGTCCTTGCGGTTGAATTCGATCTCCACGCGCGCCTTGGCGATCTCGTCGAAGGCGAGGCGGCGGGACGTGGGCTTGCGGCCCTTGACGCCGGGCACTTCGAGGTCCAGCCCGTCCTCGTCGACGGCGAGGATGCGGGCGACCAGCTCACCGGAGCCGTCGGCGGCGAGGTGGAAGCGGGCCAGTCGGCCGGTGGCGCGTACGTAGTGGCGGTGCTCGGTCAGCGGGCGGTCCGCGCCGGGGGAGCTGACCTCGAGGACGTACTCGCCCTCGCCCATCGCGTCGGTCTCGTCCAGCTTCTGGGAGATCGCGCGGCTCAGCTCCGCGCAGGTGTCCAGCTCCACGCCCTCGTCGGAGTCCACGATGACCCGCAGCACTCCACGTCGGCCGGCCCGGGACACCTCGATCTCCTCGAGGTCCAGCTGCTGCGCGCTGACGAGCGGTTCCAGCAACCCGCGCAGCCTCTCGCTCTGGGTGGTGCTCATCCGGGTGACTCCTCGGCCGCGTGTGCTGTTGTGGGGATCGTCGTGTGTCAGGTCAAAGGGTATCCGGTCGCCAGGGGTGTTGCCGTCCGCCTGCCCCGTCACCGCGGGTACGCTCGCCTGCGGTGATCACTTCAGGACAGATCCTGTCAGGATCGGTCCCGGCCGAAGGAGAAACGTGCGGCGCACGGGGACGACCCGCAGGGGGGCGCTCACCGCGACGGGGGCTTTCGCACTGGGTGCGGTGCTGACCGGGTGCGGTGGCGACGAGGGCATCAAGGGCCGGAGCGGGCCCGTACGCACCGAGGCCGAAGCGGTCCGGGTGGAGAAGGCCCTGCGTACGGCGGCGGCGCGCACCGCCGCCCTGACGCTCGCGCACTACGACCTGGCCGCCGAGGCCCATCCCGCGCTCGCGGAGGGCCTGGCGCCCCTGCGGGCCGCCGTACGGGAGCACACCAAGGCCCTCGCAGCGGGTGGCGGGAAGGCCGCGGCCCCGCCCGCACCGGGCCCCGTGTCCGCCGACGCGAAGGCCGCGGTGAAGGAGCTGGCCGCCGCCGAGCGCAGCAGGGCCGACGCCCACGCCGAGGCCCTGCTCACCGCGGAGCCGGAGCTGGCCCGCCTGCTGGCCTCGGTGGCCGCGGCCGCGGCGGTGCACGCGTATCTGCTGACCGAGCTGGCCAAGGAGACCTCGTCATGACCCTTCCCGCCGAGGACGAAGCCCCCTCCCCCGCCCTCACCGCCACACAGACCGCGCTGGCGGCCGAACACGCGGCCGTCTACGGGTACGGGGTGCTCGGCGGCCGGATCGCCGGGAAGCGGCGCACCGACGTGAGCGCGGCGTACGACGGGCACCGCGCGCGCCGGGACGCGCTCACGCGCACCGTGCGTGACCTGGGTGGTGCGCCGGTCGCCGCCGACGCCGCGTACGCTCTGCCCTTCGCGGTTACCGACACTGCGTCGGCACTGCGTCTCGCCGCCGTCCTGGAGGACCGGGTGGCGGGCGTGTACTCCGA
Source organism: Streptomyces sp. NPDC006261 (assembly GCF_040613515.1). NCBI lineage: Bacteria > Bacillati > Actinomycetota > Actinomycetes > Kitasatosporales > Streptomycetaceae > Streptomyces > Streptomyces sp. NPDC006261. The sequence goes on along the minus strand of NZ_JBEXSI010000004.1, from coordinate 169,037 downwards.
TCTCGTACGGGCCACCGAAGGGCCCGCGCGCGCCGACGCGGCGGGCGCACTGCGGGAGGCCGCTGTGCGGGCGGCCCGCTGGAGGGGCGGCAACGTAGCCTTTCCGGGGCTCGCCGAGCGAGCCCCGGACGCCGGTCCGGCCCAGCGGACGGGGCCGGTGGAGGCCGCGGGAGCGGACACCCCCCAAGGCTGACGAAGGACGGAAAGGGAACAACGGACGTATGGGTTTCGAACCGCCGCAGCGCCTGGTGCGCGCGCTCGGCGAGATGTACGGGGACGGTGCGGCGGCCGACTGGCTGGACCGGCTCCCCACGCTCACCGAACGGGCCATCGACGCCGCCGGGCCGGACCTCGCCGTGGAGCGGGTGGCCGCCCCCGGCGGGCGCAGCGCCCTGGTGCTCCTGGTCCGGCGGGCCGACGGGACCCCCGCAGCGCTGAAGATCGCCCCGCCGCGCGCCGAACCGGAGCAGGAGCGGGCGGCTCTGGCGCACTGGAACGGCTGGGGCGCGGTGAAGCTGCTGGAGCCGGACGAGAAGCTGCCGGCGTCCGGGCCCCTGCTGCTGGAGCGGCTGCACCACGAGGTGTCACTGCGTTCGCTGCCGGAGGCCAAAGCCCTGCTGGAGGCGGCGGGCACGGTCCGGCGGCTCTGGGTCGAGCCGCCCGCCGGGCACCCCTTCGAGACCGTGGCCGAGCGGACCGGGCGGCAGACGGAGGGGATGCGGACGGCCGCCGCGGCCGACCCGGAGCTCGCCCCGCTGGTGGACGCGGCCCTCGCGGCCCGTACGGCACTGGTGGAGGGCTCCCCCGAACTCCTGCTGCTGCACGGCAACTTCCGGCAGAGCAAGGTGCTCTCGGGCGAGCGTGCCCCGTGGCTGACGGTGGGTCCGGAGCCGGTCGTGGGCGAGCGCGCCTACGACCTGGCGCGGCTGGTGCGGGACCGGGTGGAGGATCTGATCGCCTCGCCCGGCGGCCCGGTGACGGCGCGGCGGCGGGTCAAGAAGCTGGCGGAGTCGCTGGAGGTGGAGCAGGCGCGGCTGCACGGCTGGACGCTGTTCCGGGCGGTCGAGTCGGGCACCCGCGCGCTGGCCGAGGGGCGGCGGCAGATGGGCGAGGTCAACCTGGAGTTCGCGGGCTGGCTGTAGAGGCGTGACCGCCTGCGAGGAGGGCCCCCATGCACAGGGCGCCCTCCTCGTACGCGATGTACGGGATCAGGCCAGGTCGGCCGTGAGGCGGGCGATCGCCTCGTCCACCGTGAGCTCTTCGCGCTCGCCGGTGCGGCGGTCCTTCAGCTCCAGGACGCCGTCGGCGGAGCGGCGGCCCGCGACCAGGATCTTCGGGACGCCGATGAGCTCGGAGTCGGTGAACTTCACGCCGGGCGAGACGCCGGGGCGGTCGTCGACCAGGACCCGCAGGCCCGCCGCGTTGAGCTTCTCCGAGACGTCGAGGGCCAGCTCCGTCTGGAGGGCCTTGCCCGCGGCGACTACGTGGACGTCGGCCGGGGCGATCTCGCGGGGCCAGCACAGGCCCTTGTCGTCGGCGGTCTGCTCGGTGAGGGCGGCCACGGCACGGGAGACGCCGATGCCGTACGAGCCCATCGTGACGCGGACCGGCTTGCCCTGCTGGCCCAGCACGTCGAGCTGGAAGGTGTCGGCGTACTTGCGGCCGAGCTGGAAGATGTGGCCGATCTCGATGGCGCGGTCCAGGGTGAGGCCGGTGCCGCACTCGGGGCAGGGGTCGCCCTCCTGGACCACGACGACGTCGAGGTACTGGTCGACCTCGAAGTCACGGCCCGCGACCACGTTCTTCGCGTGCTTGCCCTCCTGGTTGGCACCGGTGACCCAGGCGGTGCCGGGGGCGACGCGGGGGTCGGCGAGGTAGCGGACCTTCTCCAGGCCCTGGGGGCCGACGTAGCCGCGTACGAGGTCGTCACGGCCGACGAAGTCCTCGGCGGTGACCAGCTCGACGACGGCGGGGGCCAGGTGCTCGCCGAGCTTGCCGAGGTCGACCTCGCGGTGGCCGGGGACGCCGACGGCCACGATCTCGCCGTCCACCTTGACCAGCAGGTTCTTCAGGGTGGCCGAGGCGGGGACGCCCAGGTGCGCGGCGAGGGTCTCGATGGTCGGGGTGTCGGGGGTGTCCAGCTCCTCGACCGCGCCGTGCGCCGAGCCGTCGACCGGGGCGAGCGCGAAGGTCACGGCCTCGGTGTTGGCGGCGTAGTCGCAGTTCGGGCAGTCCGCGAAGGTGTCCTCACCGGCGGCGGCGGGCGCCAGGAACTCCTCGGAGGCCGAGCCGCCCATCGCGCCGGAGACGGCGGAGACGATGCGGTGGTCGAGGCCCAGGCGCTCGAAGATCTTGATGTACGCGGCCCGGTGCAGGGCGTAGGAGTGCGCGAGGCCCTCGTCGGTGGTGTCGAAGCTGTACGAGTCCTTCATCTGGAACTCGCGGCCGCGGAGCACACCGGAGCGGGGACGGGCCTCGTCGCGGTACTTCGTCTGGATCTGGTAGAGCATCACCGGCAGGTCCTTGTAGGACGTGCACTGGTCCTTGACGGTCTGGGTGAAGATCTCCTCGTGGGTCGGGCCGAGGAGGTAGTCGCCGCCCTTGCGGTCCTTGAGGCGGAAGAGCAGGTCGCCGTACTCCTCCCAGCGGCCGGACGCCTCGTAGGGCTCCTTGGGCAGCAGGGCGGGCAGCAGGACCTCCTGGGCGCCGATGGCGTCCATCTCCTCGCGCACCACGTTGGAGATGTTGTCCAGGACCTTCTTGCCGAGCGGCAGCCAGGACCAGATGCCGGCCGCGTTGCGGCGCACGTACCCGGCGCGGACCAGCAGCTTGTGGCTGAGCGTCTCGGCGTCCGCCGGGTCGTCGCGCAGTGTCTTGATCATCAATCGGGACATGCGCTGGACCTGGGCCATGATGAACTCCTGCTCGCAAGGGTGGTGAGCCCGAGGTTAGCCGGGCGGTGCGGGCAGGCGGAAATCCATTCAGCGCTGGGGCCGCCGGAGCGGCAGGGGCGCGCCCATCACCGCGTACGGGAGCGGGGCGCTGGGGAAGGCCACCTGGCGGGCCAGGTCGCGGTAGCCGAGCGCGCGGTAGAGAGCGCGGGCCGGGCTGTCCCGGTCGATCGCGGAGAGGATCGACCGGGGGTGCGGGACGGCGTCGGTGAGGGTGGTGATCAGGGTGCGGCCGATGCCGTGCTGCTGGTGGTCGGGGTGGACGTGGAGCTCGGTGATGACGAAGGAGTCGTCGAGCCAGCCGTCGGAGCCGGTGGCCCTGAGGCAGGGCTCGACGACGGTGGACCACCAGTGGGCGCGGTCGTTGGGCAGCCCGTAGACGAAGCCGACGAGCCGCCCGTCGGGGGTGAGGGCGCCGAGCGCGCGGGCCTCGGGGTGGTCCAGGTGGCGCAGGACGATGTGGCGGCGTACGTCGATCTCGTCCTGGCTGAGTCCGAAGGCGGCCGCCTGGACGTGGAGGGCTTCGTCGACGCGTGCGGCCAGGTCGATGGGGCCGACCTCGATGCCGGGGTCCGCGGGGCCGTTCCCGGTGACTGCTGGTGCCATGCGTGAACCCTACTGGCCGGGGTGGGCGGGCCGGAACGCGCGGAGGCCGGGAAGAGCCCTTCGTACGGGCGGTTCAGAACAGGACGCTCATGAAGGTGCCCGTCTCGCGGAAGCCCACGCGCCGGTAGGCCTTGCGGGCGGGGGCGTTGTAGTCGTTCACGTACAGGCTGACGATGGGGGCGACATCGGCCAGGGCGTAGCGCAGGACGGCGGCCATGCCCGTCTCGGAGAGCCCCTTGCCGCGGTGCTCGGGGGCGACCCAGACGCCCTGGATCTGGCAGGCCTGGGTGGTGGCGGCGCCGATCTCCGCCTTGAACACGACCTTGCCGTCGTCGATCCGGGCGAAGGAGCGGCCCGCGCCGATGAGCTCGGCGACCCGGGCCTGGTAGAGGAGGCCGCCGTCGCCGGCGAGCGGGGAGATGCCGACCTCCTCGGTGAACATCGCCACGCAGGCCGGCATCAGGATCTCGGTCTCGTCCTTGCGGATGCGGCGGACGAGCGGGTCCGGGGTGACCTCGGCGGAGGGGCTCTCGGTGACCATGAGGGGCTGGTTGGCGCGGACCTCGCGGGCGGGGCCCCAGCCCGGCTCGAGCAACCGCCAGAGCAGGGCGGTGGGTTCGGCGGGGCCGACGATCGAGGAGCAGCGGCGGCCGGCCCGGCGGGCCCGGTCGGCGAAGGCGCGTACGGCTTCGGGGCCGGCGCAGATGGGGACGAGGTTGGCCCCGGCGTAACAGAGGGAGCGAAGCCTTCCGTCGGCGTACCAGCCCCACATCTCGCCGCCGAGGCGCCAGGGGTCGAGCCCGGCGACCTGCACGCGGGACGTGACGAAAGCGTTGGCCACGGGCTCGCTCTCCAGGATGGCGAGCGCTGCGCCGAGGTCGCTGGGTTCGAGGACCCGGGTGGTGGTCTGCGTCAACACGAGGGGGCCTCACCATGCGGTCTGCTGATTTCCGCACTGTACCCAACAAGGCTGGAGAACGCTGCCCGGGCCGGGAAGCGGGCTCCCGGACAGGCACTGGATACGCCGCCGCCCCGCCGGGCGCGGGGCTCGGCGGGGCGGTGACGACAGCGGAAGGCGCAGGTCAGCTGATGGAGACATGGGGCTCGCCGGAGGCGATGCCGTCCTTCTCCATCTGCTCGGCGATCTTCAGGGCTTCCTCGATGAGCGTCTCGACGATCTTCGACTCGGGCACGGTCTTGATGACCTCGCCCTTGACGAAGATCTGGCCCTTGCCGTTGCCGGAGGCGACACCGAGGTCGGCCTCGCGGGCCTCGCCGGGGCCGTTGACGACGCAGCCCATCACCGCGACCCGCAGCGGGACCTCCATGCCCTCCAGTCCGGCGCTGACCTGGTCGGCGAGCTTGTAGACGTCGACCTGGGCGCGGCCGCAGGAGGGGCAGGAGACGATTTCCAGGCGGCGCTGCTTCAGGTTCAGCGCCTCCAGGATCTGCAGGCCCACCTTGACCTCCTCGGCCGGCGGGGCCGAGAGGGAGACGCGGATGGTGTCGCCGATGCCCTCGGAGAGCAGGGCGCCGAACGCGACGGCGGACTTGATCGTGCCCTGGAACGCCGGACCGGCCTCGGTGACGCCGAGGTGGAGCGGGTAGTCGCTCTGGGCGGCGAGCTGGCGGTAGGCGTTGACCATCACGACCGGGTCGTTGTGCTTGACCGAGATCTTGATGTCGCCGAAGCCGTGCTCCTCGAAGAGGGACGCCTCCCACAGGGCGGACTCGACGAGGGCCTCGGGTGTGGCCTTGCCGTACTTCTTCAGGAGCCGCGCGTCCAGGGAGCCGGCGTTGACGCCGATCCGGATGGGGGTGCGGGTCTCGCCGGCGGCCTTGGCGATCTCCTTGACCTTGTCGTCGAACTGCTTGATGTTGCCGGGGTTCACGCGGACCGCGGCGCAGCCCGCGTCGATCGCGGCGAAGACGTACTTCGGCTGGAAGTGGATGTCGGCGATCACCGGGATCTGCGACTTGCGCGCGATCGTGGCGAGGGCGTCGGCGTCGTCCTGGGTCGGGCAGGCCACCCGGACGATCTGGCAGCCGGACGCCGTCAGCTCGGCGATCTGCTGGAGGGTGGCACCGATGTCCGACGTACGCGTCGTCGTCATCGACTGCACGGAAACGGGCGCGTCGCCGCCGACCGCGACCGAGCCGACCTGGATCTGTCGGCTGACCCTTCGGTCGGCGAGCTTGGTCGGAACGGCCGGCATTCCGAGAGAAATCGCAGTCATGCGCTGTGCATCCCCAAGGTGTGGATCAAGGTCCCGATGTCGGCGGGCTCCAGGCTTCGAGGTTACGGCACCGGAGCCGGGGCGCACGCACCGTATGGACAAGTCAACCAGATGGTGACCGACCGGACACAAGGCGTGTGCCGGACGGTCACCTGTGGGGCGGAAGGGACGACCACTCAGGCGACCTTCCCAGCAGCTACTTATCGGATCATCAGCTGATCTTGACCGGGTTCACGATGTCGGCCACCAGGACCAGCAGCGTGAAGCAGATGAAGAGTCCGGCGACCACGTAGGCGACCGGCATCAGCTTCGCCACGTCGAACGGGCCCGGGTCGGGGCGCCGGAAGACCTTGGCCAGGTTGCGCCGCAGCGACTCCCACAGCGCACCCGCGATGTGCCCGCCGTCCAAGGGGAGCAACGGCAGCATGTTGAACAGGAACAGGGACAGGTTGAAGCCCGCGAGCAGGAACAGCATCATCGCGACCTGGTTCTGGGCCGGGATGTCGAGGTTCATCACCTCGCCGCCGATCCGGGCCGCGCCCACCACACCGACCGGTGAGTCGTCCGCGCGCTGGCCGTCGCTGAACGCCGCGTTCCACAGGTCCGGGATCTTGGAGGGCAGCGCGATGATCGCGTCGACGCCGTTCTCGATCATGTCGCCCATGCGCACGAAGGAGTCACCGAAGGAGAGCGGCACGATCTCGGTCCGCGCGGCGAAGCCGAGGTAGCCCGCCTTGATGAACTGGTCGGGGACGACCTCGCCCTTGGCGTCCTTCTTCGCGACGGCGTTCTCGCGCAGGACGGCGTTGAGGGTGACCTCCTGGCCGCCGCGCTCGACAGTGATGGTGGCGGGACCGATGGTGTTGCGGATGCGGTCCGACAGCGTCGCCCAGTCGTCGACCTTCTGCCCGTCGAAGGCGACGATCTTGTCGCCCTCCCGCAGGCCCGCGGCCTTGGCCGGGGAGACGGGGTCGGTGCCCTTGCACGTGTCGCGCTTCTCGCTCTGCGAGATCACGCACTGCTGTACGCCGGCGACCTCGGTGGTCTGCGTCTGGAAGCCGAAGGTCATCGCGACGCCCATGAAGATCGCGACCGCGAGGATCAGGTTCATGAAGGGCCCGGCGAACATCACGATGACGCGCTTCCACGGCTTGCGCGTGTAGAAGAGCCGCTTCTCGTCGCCGGGTTCGAGTTCCTCGTACGCGGCGGAGCGGGCGTCCTCGATCATGCCGCGCCACGGCGAGGTGGAGCGGGCTTCGAGGCGGCCGTCGGCGCCGGGCGGGAACATCCCGATCATGCGGATGTAGCCGCCGGCCGGGATGGCCTTGATGCCGTACTCGGTGTCGCCCTTCTGCTTCGACCAGAGCGTCGGGCCGAATCCGACCATGTACTGCGGGACCCGGATGCCGAACATCTTGGCCGTGGAGAGGTGGCCCAGCTCGTGCCAGGCGATGGAGAACAGCAGGCCCACGACGAAGACGGCGATCCCCAGGACCGTCAGCAGGATCGAGGTCAGACTCATGCGCGCGCCTCCGCTGTCGCTTTCGCCGAGAGTTCCCGGGCCCGTGCGCGGGCCCAGGTTTCCGCTTCGAGGACGTCCGCGACGCTGAGCGGGGTTCCCGGGGCGGGGGTGCCGTGTTCGGACACCACAGCGGTGACCGTATCCATGATTCCGTTGAAGGGCAGCTGTCCGGCGAGGAAGGCGTCGACGCATTCCTCGTTGGCCGCGTTGAAGACGGCGGGTGCCGTGGAGCCGAGCGTACCGACATGGCGGGCGAGGCCGACCGACGGGAAGGCCTCGGTGTCCAGCGGGAAGAACTCCCACGTGGACGCTTGCGACCAGTCGAAGGCGGGGGCGGCGTCCGGGACCCGCTCGGGCCAGCCGAGGCCGATGGCGATAGGGCCGCCCATGTCGGGCGGGGTGGCCTGGGCGAGGGTGGATCCGTCGGTGAACTCGACCATGGAGTGCACGTAGGACTGCGGGTGGACCACGACCTCGATGCGGTCGAAGGGGATGTCGTAGAGGAGGTGCGCCTCGATGACCTCAAGACCCTTGTTGACCAGCGTCGCGGAGTTGATCGTGATGACCGGGCCCATGGCCCAGGTGGGGTGGGAGAGGGCCTGCTCGCGGGTGACGTCGGCCAGTTCCTCACGCGTACGGCCCCGGAAGGGCCCCCCGGAGGCGGTGACGACGAGCTTGCGGACATCGGCGCGGGTGCCGGCGGCCAGCGCCTGGAAGAGCGCGGCGTGCTCGGAGTCGACCGGAATGATCTGGCCGGGGGCGGCGAGCGCCTTCACCAGCGGGCCGCCGACGATCAGCGACTCCTTGTTGGCGAGGGCGAGCGTGCGGCCCGCCTTCAGTGCGGCCAGCGTCGGGGCGAGCCCGATGGAGCCGGTGATCCCGTTGAGCACGGTGTGGCAGTCGCTCGCGGCGAGCGTGGCCGCCGCGTCGGGTCCGGCGAGGATCTCCGGGAGCGGCTCCCCGGCCCCGTACCGCTCACGCAGCGCCTCGCGCAGGGCGGGCACCGCGCCCGGGTCGGCGACGGCGACCGTGCCGGCCCGCAGCCGGTGGGCCTGCTCGGCGAGGAGGGCGGTCCGGCCGCCGGCGGCCGAGAGCGCGGTGACCCGGAAGCGGTCGGGGTTGCGCAGGACCAGGTCGATGGCCTGGGTGCCGATGGACCCGGTGGAGCCGAGGATCACCAGATCCCGGCGGCCGTCCGCGGTGTCGAAGAGGAGATGCGGATCGGCGAGGGGGGCGGGGCTGTCGCTCATGGCCCCCATTGTTGCCGCTCCGGCTGTGCGTGGGGACAGCGCGTCCCGGTGGGGCGGGGATTCGGCCGGGAGGGGGCGCGCCCTGTGTATGGACGCGCCCCTGGCGGGACCTGGGCTGCGGGCTTCCGGGGTACGGCCCTGGGGGCGCGGAGGGCGGGCTCCGGTCAGCGCACCGGCCGGTGCCGGTTCTCCTCGGTGGAGGGGCCGGGGGTGGCGTCCGCGATCCAGGGGCCTTCGCCGCTGGGATCGATGACACCCTCCTCCAGCCAGGTGTACGTACCGGACAGGACGCCGTCCACCACGCGCCGGTCCAGATCGTCGGTGTTGGTCCAGAGCCGTGTGAACAGCTCCTCCACCCGGACGCGGGACTGCCTGCAGAAAGCGTCGGCGAGCTGGTAGGCCTCGCGGCCGTGCTCCCCGGCGCCCCGCAGGTGTTCGGCGCGGACGCAGGCGGCGCTCATCGCGAAGAGTTCGGCGCCGATGTCGACGATCCGGCCGAGGAAGCGCTGCTTGGTCTCCATCCGGCCCTGCCAGCGGGACATGGCGTAGAAGGTGGACCGGGCGAGCTTGCGCGAGGAGCGCTCGACGTACCGGAGGTGCCCGGAGAGGTCGCGGTGCCCGGCGGGGTTGAACTCACCGTAGGTACGAGGGAGTTGCCCGGCTCCGGTGACGAGCTGAGGCAGCCAACGGGCATAGAAACCGGCGGCGTTGGCGCCCGCCTTGGCCTTGTCCGGCAGCGGCTTCTCCGGGTCGATGATGTCGCCGGCGACCTTGAGGTGGGCGTCGACGGCCTCGCGGGCGATCAGCAGGTGCATGATCTCGGTGGAGCCCTCGAAGATCCGGTTGATCCGCATGTCGCGGAGCATCTGCTCGGCCGGGACGGCCCGCTCCCCGCGGGCGGCGAGCGACTCGGCGGTCTCGAACCCCCGCCCGCCGCGGATCTGGACCAGTTCGTCGGCGATCAGCCAGCCCATCTCGGAGCCGTACAGCTTGGCGAGGGCGGCCTCGATGCGGATGTCGTTGCGGTCCTCGTCGGCCATCTGCGAGGAGAGGTCGACGATCGCCTCCAGGGCGAAGGTGGTGGCCGCGATGAAGGAGATCTTCGCGCCGACCGCCTCGTGCTGGGCGACGGGCCGCCCCCACTGCTCCCGTACGGCGGACCACTCGCGGGCGATCTTCAGGCACCACTTCCCGGCCCCCACGCACATCGCGGGCAGCGAGAGGCGCCCGGTGTTGAGGGTGGTCAGGGCGATCTTCAGCCCGGCGCCCTCGGGCCCGATGCGGTGGGCGGCGGGAACGCGGACCTGGTGGAAGCGCGTGACGCCGTTCTCGATGCCGCGCAGCCCCATGAAGGCGTTGCGGTGCTCCACGGTGACGCCGGGGGCGTCCGCCTCGACGACGAAGGCGGTGATGCCGCCCCTGTGGCCGTCGGAGGCCGGGACCCGGGCCATCACCACCAGCAGATCGGCGACGACACCGTTGGTGGTCCAGAGCTTCACGCCGTCCAGGAGGTAGTCGCTCCCGTCGGGCACGGCGGTGGTGGCGAGGCGGGCCGGGTCGGAACCGACGTCGGGCTCGGTCAGCAGGAACGCGGAGATGTCGGTGGTGGCGAGGCGGGGCAGGAAGACGTCCTTCTGCTCCTGGGTGCCGAAAATCTTCAGCGGCTGCGGTACGCCGATCGACTGATGCGCCGAGAGCAGCGCACCGATCGCCGGGCTCGCGGAGCCGACCAGGGCGAGCGCCTTGTTGTAGTACACCTGGGTGAGGCCGAGACCGCCGTACTTGGTCTCGATCTTCATCCCGAGAGCGCCGAGCTCCTTGAGACCGCGGATCACCTCGTCGGGGATCTTCGCCTCGCGCTCGATCCGCGCACTGTCGATGTGCGTCTCGCAGAACGTACGCAGCCGCGCCAGGAACTCCTCGCCGCGCCGGATGTCGTCGGGCGGCGGCAGGGGGTGCGGATGGATCAGGTCGAGCCGGAAGCGCCCGAGGAACAGCTCCTTGGCGAAGCTGGGCTTGCGCCAGTCCTGCTCACGGGCGGCCTCGGCGACGCGTCGCGCCTCACGCTCGGTGACCTTGGGTGCTTTGGGGACCTGGGGGATGTTGTGTGGTGCGGACATGGGGGGCCTCACCTCGCCGCGCATCACCAGGACGGGCAGACACCTGGGCACACGGACTGCTAGTCGCTGCCTACTGATCCGTATGTAACCCCTGTACCCGCTGTTCGGCACCCGCACCAGCCCCCGCGTACGGGGTGGGGTGCGTACCGTGTACGTCACACCCACCCTGGAGGCCGCATGCCCCTGACGTCCCTGCTGTCGGGCGCGGCACTGTTCCTGGCCGGGCTCACGCTGGCAGCGGACTACCGGGGCGCCGCCGCATTGTTCGCGAACACCTTCCTCGACCCCAACCAGGGTGACCGCGCGATCCTGCGGCATTACGCCCGGCGGGGTGTCGACCATCCCGAACTGCACTACTTCAACGAGGCCCCACGGCAACCGAGGTTCGTGCGGCTCGGGGGCGGGTTCGCCATGGCCATCGGGCTCGTGTTCCTGGCGGGTGGTGTCCTGTCCCTGGTGCGTGGCTGACCTCGAACGGGGCCTCAGCCGAGCCGACCTGGAAGGCGGCGGTGAACCGGTCGGCGAAGGTCCCGGCGGAGAAGCACGGATCGCCCGCGTAGGGCGGGACGCCGTACACCTCGGCGTAGGCGGCGGAAGAGTGCCGGCACAGGAACGGCCGGAGCCCCCGCACAGTGGGCTCCGGCCGTTCCCTTGCGTGCCCCGCCCACGCTCGCTGTCCAGGCGGGGGCGCGGGTGGGGTCGTCCAGGGGGGTTACAGGGCGAGGCCCGTGAGGACCAGGACGCGCTCGTAGGTGTAGTCGTCCATCGCGTAGCGGACGCCCTCGCGGCCGACGCCGGACTGCTTGGCGCCGCCGTACGGCATCTGGTCGGCGCGGTACGAGGGGACGTCGCCGATGATCACGCCGCCGACCTCCAGGGCGCGGTGGGCACGGAAGGCGGTCTGGAGGTCGTGGGTGAAGACGCCTGCCTGGAGGCCGTACCGGGAGGAGTTGACGGCGGCGAACGCCTCAGCCTCGCCGTCGGCCTTCTGGAGGGACATGACCGGGCCGAAGACCTCTTCGCAGGAGAGCTTCACGCCGTCCGGGAGGCCGGCCAGGACCGTCGGGGCGTAGGTGGCGCCGTCGCGCTTGCCGCCGGTGAGGAGTTCGGCGCCGGCCTGGACGGCCTCGTCGACCCAGGACTCGACGCGCTTCGCCGCGTCCTCGCTGACCAGGGGGCCGACATCGGTGGTGGCGTCGGCCGGGTCGCCGGTGACCAGGGCCTCGACGGCGGCGACGATCTTCGGGACGAGCCGGTCGTAGACCGAGGCATCGGCGATGACGCGCTGCACCGAGATGCAGGACTGGCCGCCCTGGTAGTTGGAGAACGTGGCGATCCGGGTGGCCGCCCAGTCCAGGTCCTCGTCCGATGCGTAGTCGGACAGGACGACCGCCGCGCCGTTGCCGCCGAGCTCCAGGGTGCAGTGCTTGCGGGGCACCGACTCCATGATCGCGTAACCGACCGGGCCCGAGCCGGTGAAGGAGATGACCGGCAGCCGCTCGTCCTTGACCAGGGCGGGCATCTTGTCGTTCGGGACCGTCAGGACGGACCAGGAGCCGGCCGGGAGGTCGGTCTCGGCCAGCAGCTCGCCCAGGATCAGGGACGAGATCGGGGTGGCCGGGGCCGGCTTCAGGATGATCGGGGCGCCTACGGCGATGGCCGGGGCGACCTTGTGGGCGCTGAGGTTCAGCGGGAAGTTGAAGGGCGCGATGCCGAGGACCGCTCCACGTGGGAAGCGCCGGGTCAGCCCGAGGCGGCCGGTGCCGCCGAGGTCGGTGTCGAGCCGCTGGGCCTCACCGCCGTTGAAGCGGCGGGCCTCCTCCGCCGCGAACCGGAACACGGAGACGGCCCGGCCGACCTCGCCGCGCGCCCACTTGATCGGCTTGCCGTTCTCCGCCGAGATCAGCTGGGCGATCTCCTCGGTGCGCTCCCCCAGCCGCCGTACGACGTGGTCGAGGGCCGCGGCCCGTACGTGAGCCGGGGTCGCGGCGAACTCGTCGCGTACGGCGTGGGCGGCGGCGACGGCCTCCTCGACCTGGGCGTCGGTCGGCACGCTGACGGTGCCGACGAGGCGTCCGTCGTACGGGTTGGTGACGTCGAAGCTGTCGGCACCGGTGGCCTGGCGGCCGGCCACCCAGAAGGCGTGGGGCGAAGTCATGGAGGTTCCGGCCCTTCGGAGGTCGTGAGGAGGTCGTGAGGAGGTGGTGACCCAAGTCGTGACGGAGGTGCCGTGACGGGGGTCGCGGGCGCCCGGAAGGCTCCCCCTCCGTTGTCCCACGGTAGGGCGGGGAGGCCGCGATCGTGTTTGTCCGGGATGGAGTGGGGTGCGTGTCCGGTGCTCCGGTTTGTCAGAGACGGCGCCGCGGGTCGCTCACTTCTCGGCCGGTGCCGCCGCCTCCGTCGCCTTCAGTGCGAGCCACAGCTCCATCCGGACGTCCGGGTCGTCCAGTGAGCGGCCCAGGATCTCCTCCACCCGGCGCATCCGGTAGCGCAGGGTGTGCCGGTGTACGCCGAGGTCGGCGGCGGCCGCGTCCCACTGGCCGTGGCGGGAGAGCCAGGCGCGCAGGGAGGCCACGAGGTCGCCGCGGCCCTTGGCGTCGTGCTCGTACAGGGCGCGGAGCATGCCGTCGGCGAAGGCCCGCACGGCGTCGTCGGCGAGGAGCGGCAGCACCGAGCCGGCCGCCAGCTCCTCGTGCTCGACCAGGGCCCTGCCCCGGCGGCGGGCGACCGAGAGGGCCTGCTCCGCCTGCTTGTACGCGGCGGAGACCGCGATCGGGCCGCAGGGGGCGGAGAGGCCGACCACCACGTCGCTGTCCTCGGCGCCGCCCTCGCGCGGGGCGCGGTCGTCCTGGGCCTCGGCGTAGGCCGCGCAGGCGGCGACCGCGGTGCCGCCGTCGGCCGCCAGGACCACGACGCGCTCGCCCTCGGGGACCATGAGCAGCGCCTCGCCGGAGCGGGCGGCCGCGGCCTCCATGGTCTCGGTGAGCAGCTCGAAGCCGGCGGGCGCGGCCGCCTCCGCGATCAACAGCCGGAAGGGGGCGTCGAGGAGGCGGCCGTACAGGTCCCCGGCGACCGCCCGGGCGTGGTCGGGCTGACCGGCCAGCAGCATGCGCAGGACGGCGGCGCCCAGGCGCTGTTCGGCGCCCTGGAGGGAGCGGGAGCGGGCGGTGGTGAGGGTGAGCAGGGCGACGGCGGAGTGCACGGCGTACCGCTCGGCCGTCCCCAGCGCCGCTCCCGTACCGACGGCCAGCGCCCCGCGCGCCCGGCGGCCGGTGCCCAGCGACTGGAGTTCGACCCGGTCCTCGCTGTCGCCGACGACGACGCTGGCGGGCGCGGGTCTGTCCCGGAGGCGTTCGACGTCGGGGGTGAGGCGGGCGGCCCGGCGCGCGGCCCAGTCGGGGGCGGCGGCCAGCACAGCGCCGGAGGTGTCGTACAGGGCCGCCCAGCCGTCGATGTGGGCGGCGAGGCGGGCGAGGAGGTCGGCGGCGCCGTCCCCGGTGAGCGCGGCCTTCGTCAGCTCGCGCTGGGCCTCGAAGCCGGCGGTGACCGCGCTGTACTGGTCGGCGGCGATGGCGGCGGAGACGGCCTTGCTGATGGCGAGGAACGGGGTGCGGCGGGGGACTTCCAGGAGCGGCAGGCCTGCTTCCTCGGCGGCGTCGACGAGGGCGGCGGGGATGTCCTCGTAGTTCACGCCGACCGCGAAGCCGACCCCGGCGACCCCCGCTCCGGCCAGCCGCCGCACGTACCGCCGCATGGACTCGGCGTTCTCGGCGTCCAGGTTGGTGGCGGTCACCAGGAGCAGTTCGCCGCCGTCCATGTACGGGACGGGGTCGGCGAGCTCGCTGGCGTGGGCCCAGCGCACCGGGGTGTCGAGCCGGTCCGCGCCCGCCCGCACCGTGAGCTTGAGCGCCGAGTGCTGGACGAGCGAGGCGAGAGTGGGGGGCATGGGACCGGGAACCCTCGGTGTCGGGGACGCGTGGCCGGCGAGGGGTTTCGCCGGCCCGATCGGTGGTGCGTACGGGGCGTGCGCGTGGGGGCATTTCGCCGTCCCGTATGAACGGCTGTCACCGATTCTGCCAGGGCGGCAGAGTTCCTGTAACCGCTCTCAGTCGCGCCTGGTCCCCGAGGGGCGCTTCTCAGCCGCCCAGCTCCACCAGCAGCGGCGGCGCGTGCTCTCCCTCCACCGTGGCCAGCCGGATCACCGCGTGCCCGGCGGGGACCGCGTACGCCAGCTCCGAGGCCGACCAGCGCTCCTTCTCCACCTGCCGCACGGTCACCGCGTCCGTGGTCACCGCCTTGCCCGTGACCAGCTTGCGCAGCGCGTGCAGAGCGCGGGTGAACGGCTGGTCGGCGAAGACCGTGTGCTGGGCGACCTCGCGGGTCTCCACCCATTCCTTGCCCCAGGCCTCGGCGAAGCGCTTGCCGTCCCAGGTGGTGATCCCGGAGAAGGCGGCCGTGCAGCCGACCGCGCCGAGCAGCGGAGTGTGCAGGGCTTCGGGCACATCGTCGACGGTACGGAGGGCGAGGACGGCCCCCGCGTTGACCGAGCGCAGTCGGCGGATGCCCCGGACGGTCTCGGCGGTCACCGCGTGGGTCGCGTCGTCCAGGACCAGGCCCGCGAAGAGCGTGGTGTCGGTGCGGGCGGCGGTGATCGCGGTGAACTGGGCGAGCAGGAGCCGGGTGAGGAGGCGGGACGCCTCGGCGTGACCGCGCTCCGGCAGGTCGACGCGGACCCGCAGCGGGTACTGGCCGAGCGAGCGCAGCGCGAAGGGGCGGGCGTCCGGGCCGGTGGCGAAGAACCCGGCGAACGCGGGCCGGTCCAGCAGCGCGACCCGGTCCGCGAGAGCGGGGGCGGGGTCGCCGGGGCCGCCCGCCTGGCGGGCCCTGGCCTCCAGCTCGCGGAGCATCGCGTGGTGCCCGGCGGCTTCGAGGGTGGTGCGCAGCGCGGTGAGCGCGGCCGGGGTCCCGTCGAGGAGTTCGCGCAGCTCCGGTACGGAGGGGAAGTGGCCGTGGGCCGTTCGGTACGGGCCGAGCAGTTGGGCCAGGACGGTGGCGGCGCGGCGGCTGTCCAGGCTGCCGACATCGCCGACGAGCCCCTCCGCGAGGACGGCGGCGGCCTCGTCGGGGTCGGTGGTGCCGCCGTAGAGGTCGAGGTCGTGGGCGGAGGCGGGGTTGCCGAGGCGTACGACGACGTCGAACGCCTCGTCCGGGCCGACGGGCGCGCCCGCGCCGCCGACGGCGAGTACGGCCGCCTGTCCGGCCAGGGCGCGCAGCCCGAGGGCCTCCACCACGGGGCGCACCAGCCGGGCGGACTTCCCGGAGCCGGGCGGCCCGACGGCAAGCAGCGAGGTGCCCAGGAGGGTGGGGTCCAAGGCGACAGCGGTGGACCGCCGGGCGTAGGGGTTGTGCGGGTCCTCGGCGCAGCGGCCGATCCGGACCTGGCCGGTGAGCACGTCGTGGCGGGCGGTGCGCCGGGGCAGGTCGCGGTCGCCGGAGGGGTGCGGGGCGGCCGCTCCCCCGGTGCGCAGGACGGCCTCGGCGAGGGGGGCGAGCCGGTCGGGGATGCGGGTGGCCTGCGCCCAGGCGTGGCGGAGCCGGGCCACGTCCACGTCGTTCATCCGGCCGGTGCGGACCTCGGCGGTGAGGGTGTCCGCCGCGTCGGTCCAGCCGGCCGCGCGCAGTTCGGGCCACTGGTCGGGGGAGTTCGCGGTGGCGGGGGCCGGGCCGTCGGCCGGGGCCTCTGTGACGGTGCCCCGGCGGGCGGCGATCAGCTCGCGCCAGCGGCCGAGGCGGGCGAAGGGGTACAGGACGGCGGCGGCGATCAGTCCGTAGATCACGTTGACGACGGTCTGGCTCTGGTAGATCTCGCCGCCCGCGACTGCGGCGACCAGGACCAGGACCGGGCGGACGACCGGCAGGGTCTCCTTCCAGACCAGGAGCTGGGTGAGGCCCGCCGCGAGGGCCGCGGCGAGGGCGAGGAAGGGCTGCCCGCGGCCCACGGCATGGCGGCGGAAGAGCTCGGAGAAGTTGCCGATCCGGCCGCAGCCGTAGGCGAGCAGCCCGAAGAGGAGGGCCTCGTACACGGTGAGGGCGTCGGAGCCCTCGATGGTCCGGGGGCCGCCGGAGGTGCCCGGGTTCCACCACTCGCCCGGGGTGAAGAGCTTGAGGGGGACGAGGCGGTACGGGAGGTAGCCGTTGCGCCAGAGCGACCAGAGGAGGAGGGCGGAGAGCAGGGAGATGAGGGCGCCGACGAGGAGGGAGCGGTCGGAGACCTCCTCGCCCTGCTCGGGCGGACGCGGTGTGAACCCGTACCGCCAGACGCCCGGGGCCTGCGGTGGGCGGGGCGTACGGAGCCAGGCGTCGAGGGGGGGTGCCCCGGCCGAGGGCTGCTCGACGGGGGGCGGCGGGGCGGCGGGGCGGGCAGGGGGCGGAGGCGGCGGGGAGGTCCACGCGGAGGGCTGCCCGGGTTGCGGTGCCGGAGGGCGGCCGGGGGACGGCGCCGGGGACGAGCCGGTCGGCGGCCGGTCGGCCCACGACTCCCCGGACGCGGGCCGCTCTGCCCATGGCTCCCGCGGCGGCCCCGCCGGCGGTGGTGGCACGGCCGGGCCGGGCACCCTGTCCGCGCTCGCGCCCCGTACGCCGCGCGTGCCCTCGTCGTCCATGAACCACTGCCCCCTTGACCTGCCGGGTCCATCCGCTGCCCCGGTCAATCTAGTGCGCGCACACGGGGAGTTCAGCAACCCGCCCGAACAGTGACCGTCCGGGACCGCCCGGATCCGCATCGCGCCAGGTCGGTGCGGGCGCGTGCGACCAGCGGCCCGCCGCCTGTCCGCCGCCCTGTCCGTCATCTGTCCGCGGCGGACAACGACACGCGCCCATCACTCCCGATCGGAGCATGCCCGGGTGGGGCACCCGCCCCTAGCCTGCAGAAAGAAGCGCGTCCGAACACCCCCAGGAGCCCCTCATGACCGCAATCCCGCAGGAGCGCCGCGTCGTCACTGCCATCCCCGGCCCGAAGTCGGTGGAGCTGCAGGCTCGCCGTCTCGCCGCCGTCGCCGCAGGTGTGGGCTCCACCCTGCCGGTGTTCACCGCACGCGCGGGCGGCGGGATCATCGAGGACGTGGACGGCAACCGTCTGATCGACTTCGGCTCCGGCATCGCCGTGACGTCGGTGGGCGCCTCCGCCGAGGCCGTCGTACGCCGCGCCTCCGCGCAGCTCGCGAACTTCACCCACACCTGTTTCATGGTCACGCCGTACGAGGGGTACGTCGAGGTCTGTGAGCAGCTCGCCGAGCTGACGCCGGGGGACCACGCGAAGAAGTCCGCGCTGTTCAACTCGGGCGCCGAGGCCGTCGAGAACGCGGTGAAGATCGCCCGCGCCTACACCAAGCGCACCGCCGTCGTCGTCTTCGACCACGGCTACCACGGCCGCACCAACCTCACCATGGGCATGACGGCGAAGAACATGCCGTACAAGCAGGGCTTCGGCCCGTTCGCGCCCGAGGTCTACCGCGTACCGGTCGCCTACGGCTACCGCTGGCCGACCGGGGCCGAGAACGCCGGTGCGGAGGCGTCCGCGCAGGCCATCGACGAGATCACCAAGCAGATCGGCGCGGAGAACGTCGCCGCGATCATCATCGAGCCGGTGCTCGGCGAGGGCGGCTTCATCGAGCCGGCCAAGGGCTTCCTCCCGGCCATCGCCCGGTTCGCCAAGGACAACGGCATCGTCTTCGTCGCGGACGAGATCCAGTCCGGCTTCTGCCGCACCGGCCAGTGGTTCGCCTGCGAGGACGAGGGCATCGTCCCGGACCTGATCACCACCGCCAAGGGCATCGCCGGCGGTCTGCCGCTCTCCGCCGTGACCGGCCGCGCCGAGATCATGGACGCCGCACACGCGGGCGGTCTGGGCGGTACGTACGGCGGGAACCCGGTCGCCTGCGCCGGCGCTCTCGGCGCCATCGAGACGATGCGCGAGCTGGACCTGAACGGGAAGGCCAAGCGGATCGAGGAGGTCATGAAGGGCCGCCTCGCCCAGATGCAGGCGAAGCTCCCCAGCGGCGACATCATCGGCGACATCCGCGGCCGTGGCGCCATGATCGCGATCGAGCTGGTGAAGTCCGGCACGAAGGACCCGAACCCGGAGGCGGCCGGCGCGCTCGCCAAGGCCTGCCACGCCGAGGGCGTCATGGTCCTGACCTGCGGCACCTACGGCAACGTGCTGCGCTTCCTGCCGCCGCTGGTGATCGGTGAGGACCTGCTGAACGAGGGCCTCGACGTCATCGAGCAGGCTTTCGGCACGCTCTGATCCTTCGAACCCGGGCGCGGGCGGACCGTGGCCTTTCGCCGTCGCCGTCCGGCATCCGGGTGAGGCCTGTGAAGAAGGTGTGCGGGGGCGATGGGGGGCGGCGGCTACGGCTGTCGGCCGCCTCTTCGCTGCCGTACGGTTTCTGCAGATGAGAGAAACACATCGCCCGCGGGAAACCGCGGGTGATTCCGGGTCGGGGCTTCCCCAGCACCGTCCCGGGCGTGCCTTCGTGCACGCCTCCGGAGCCTCTGGCTCCGGTACTCCTCACCGATCGGACGGCCGCCCGCCCCACACCCCCCGGGGCGCGCGGCAACCCGGTCCCGCCGGCCATCCCGGAACAACCCCCCCTGTTCCCGGGTGGCCGGCCTCTCTCCTTCTCGGCTCCCTGCTGACGCTGTTCGCGCTGATCACCTGGCAGGTGATGGCCGCCGGCCCGCTGGTCCGGCTGGACGAACGCGTCGGCGAGAGCCTGTTCCGGCGCGGCCCGGCAGGCCTGTCCCAGCTCTTCTCGGATCTCGGCGCAGTGCCGGTGGCGCTCCCGGTGCTCGTCTGCGCGATCGCGTACGCGCTGTGGCGCGGCGCCCGGCGGCTGCCGGTGTACGCGGCCCTCACCATGGCGGCCGTACCCGCGCTGGTGATCCCGCTGAAGGTGGCCACCGCCCGGCAGGGCCCGCTGACCGAGGCCGTCAACTACTACCCGTCGGGCCATACGGCGACGGCCGCGGTGGCGTACGGGGCTTCGGCCCTGCTCCTCCTCGCCGTCCCGCGACCGGCGTGGCTGCGCGTGTGGGTGCCGCCCGCCGCCGCTGTGCTGCTGACGGCTGCGACGGGCGTGGGGCTGGTGCTGCACGGCTACCACTGGCCGCTGGACGTGCTGGCGAGCTGGTGCCTGGGGCCGGTGCTGCTCGCGCCGCTGTGGTGGGTCAGCCGCGGGCCTCGGGGGCGGGCACGGATCGGGTCGCCGGAAGCGCCGTCATGATCATCCCAGGACGGCAGGACGGCAGGACGGCATGGATGATGCCCGTCGCCGCGATCCTCTTCACCCCGGCGACGGGCATCGGTCTGGTGGGTACCTCAGGGGTACCTCAGCGGCCGAAGTAGGCGCTGAAATTCCGGGAGAACTCCCAGTTGTTGAACCGGTCCCAGTTGATCGACCAGGTCATCAGGCCGCGCAGGTCGGACCAGGTCCCGTGGGTCCGGTAGGAGCCGCAGTCGGTCTTCTTGATCAGGCAGTTGAGCGCCTTGCTGACCTCGGCCGGTGAGGTGTGGCCGTTGCCCGCGTGGGTGGAGGCCGGGAGGCCGATGGCGACCTGGTCGGGGCGCAGGCCCGGGAAGACGCGGCTCGTGTCGCCCGCGACCGGGAAGCCGGCGAGCAGCATGTCGGTCATGGCGATGTGGAAGTCCGCGCCGCCCATCGAGTGGTACTGGTTGTCCAGCCCCATGACCGGGCCCGAGTTGTAGTCCTGGACGTGCAGCAGGGTCAGGTCGTCGCGCAGGGCGTGGATGACCGGCAGGTAGGCGCCGGCGCGCGGGTCCTGGCCGCCCCAGGGGCCGGAGCCGTAGAACTGGTAACCGAGCTGGACGAAGAAGGTCTCGGGCGCCATCGTGAGGACGAAGTCGGAGCCGTACTTCGCCTTGAGGGTCCTCACCGCGGAGATCAGGTTGACGATCACCGGCGAGGTCGGGGAGCGGAAGTCGGTGTCCCCGGTGTTCAGCGAGAGGGAGTGGCCCTCGAAGTCGATGTCCAGGCCGTCCAGGCCGTAGGTGTCGATGATCTTCGAGACCGAGGTGACGAAGGCGTCCCGTGCGGCGGTGGAGGCGAGCTGCACCTGGCCGTTCTGGCCGCCGATGGAGATCAGGACCTTCTTGCCCGCGGCCTGCTTGGCCTTGATGGCGGCCTTGAACTCCGCCTCGGACTCGACGTTCGGGCACTCGGCGACCGGGCAGAGCGAGAAGCGGATGTCGCCGGAGGTCACGGAGGTGGGCTCACCGAAGGCGAGGTTGATGACGTCCCAGGAGGCGGGCACGTCCGCCATGCGGGTGTAGCCGGAGCCGTTGGCGAAGCTGGAGTGGAGGTAGCCGACCAGCGCCCGGGCCGGGAGCTTGGTGTCGCCGCCCCCGCCGCCCGCCGTGGTGGTCGCGGTGAGGGCAGCCGACTTCGCGGACTCGCCGGCCGCGTTGGTGGCGGTGACCTGGAAGCTGTACGCGGTGGAGGCGGCCAGTCCGGTCACGGTGGCGGACGGGCCGGCGGCGGTGGCCACCTTCGTACCGCCGCGGTAGACGTTGTAGCCGGTGGCGCCGGAGACGGCGTTCCAGGACAGAGCGACGGAGGAGGAGGTGACCGCGGTGGTCCGCAGGCCCGCAGGGACGGCGGGGAGGACGACCGGGTCGCCGCCGGGGCCGACGAGGGCGAGGTCGTCGACGTAGTGGGCGGGGGTGCCGTACCAGCCGTGGGTGTAGACGCTCACGGAGGTGGTGGAGGGGCCGGTGGTGAAGCTGGTGGTGAGCTGCTTCCAGGCACCGGTGGACTGGGTCCAGGTGGAGACGTCGGTGGTGCCGGTGCCGGTGGCGCCGAGGTAGACGGGGCTGCCCTGTACCCAGGCGCTCAGCGTGTAGCGGGAGTTGGGCTTGACCGTGACCGCCTGGGAGCACTTGGCGTTGTCGTTGCCCGCCGGAGTTCCCCTCAGCGCCGCCGTGCCGCCGCGCACCGGGGTGGAGACGACCGCGCCGCTGCCCGCGGTGCAGCTCCAGCCGTCGAGACCCGCCTCGAACCCGCCGTTGCGCGCCACATCCACGTCCGCCGCGCTCGCTGCCGGTGCCGTGGCGACCAGGGCACCGGCAGCGAGCACTGCGGCCGTACAGGTGGCCAGAAGTCCGGAGATTCTGACGGTTGGTCCGGTGCGTTCCACAACAGCCTCCGTGCAGGGGGGAATTGGGTGTGGCGTGCGCACAACATGGTCCAGACCAATCAGGTTGTCAAGACCTCTGGCAGTGGGGCCGCCTTTCACGGCCTTCGACAGGGGTCACCCGCCTTCGCGGTCGTCCTGGGCGGCGGCTCCGGCCGCCTCGTGCATCGCCAGCTCCAGCAGCGCCGCGTCCGTAAGGGTCCCCGAACCGTCCGGCGGGATCAGCCACCGCACCCGTCCGGCCGGCCGGCCCGGATGGGGAACGGCGATCCAGGTGCCGGGGCCCGCGCCCCGGATGCCGGTACCGACCCAGCGGGACGCGGTGCCCGGCGGGACGAAGAAGCCCGTACGGGACTCGCCGAAGTCGGCGAGCACCGGTCCGGGCCGGTCGATGAGACGGATGAGCACGTCCAGCGTCCAACGCCCCAGCTCCCCCGGCAGGATCAGCACGTCCCAGCGCTTGCCGGCGGGAAGGAGCACGATCCCCCGCGGATCGCGCTCCCACTCCCACCGGCAGGCGCCCGGATCCGGTGCCACCGATGTGAGCCATTC
Source organism: Streptomyces sp. NPDC006261 (assembly GCF_040613515.1). NCBI lineage: Bacteria > Bacillati > Actinomycetota > Actinomycetes > Kitasatosporales > Streptomycetaceae > Streptomyces > Streptomyces sp. NPDC006261. The sequence goes on along the minus strand of NZ_JBEXSI010000004.1, from coordinate 146,588 downwards.
GACCGCGGCCCTGGTCTCCGAGCCAGTCATGACCAGCCTCCCGGTTGGTGCGGAGCACCGGCAGGGTCCTACCGGTGCGTACACGGGCGAGAGAGCGTCGGGCACGAACTATGACGCGCGTTGGGGCTACTTGTCGGCCGTGACGTGGGTCACAGCAGCGATGACCCGGTGGCCGGGCCACCGGGTCATCGGGTCGACGGGTCGACGGGTCGACGGGGAAGGAGTCCAGGGGCGGGTCAGCTGTCGAAGCCGAGGCCCAGCTTGTCCATCGTCTTCAGCCACAGATTGCGGTGCCCGCCGTTGGCGTCGGCGCGGGCGAGGGACCGCTTGGTGATCTCGATCCCGGCCCAGGCGAACGGCTCCGGCGGGAACGGCATCGGCCTCGTGCGGACCATCTCCAGGCGGGTCCGCTCGGTTTCCTCAGCGGCGAGCAGATCGAGCATCACATCGGCCCCGAAACGCGTGGAGCCGACGCCGAGGCCCGTATATCCGGCGGCGTACGCGACCCGTCCCTGATGGGCCGTTCCGAAGAATGCCGTGAAACGCGAGCAGGTGTCGATCGCGCCGCCCCAGGCATGCGAGAAATGCAGCCCGGAAAGCTGCGGAAAACAGTCGAAGAACTGTTCCGCGAGTTTCAGGAACGTCTCCGGACGCTGGTCCAGATCGACGCTGAGACGGCCCCCGTACGGATAGATCGCGTCATATCCGCCCCACAGGATCCGATGGTCCGAGGAGAGCCGGAAGTAGTGGAACTGGTTTGCGCTGTCGCCCAGTCCCTGGCGCCCCTTCCAGCCGATGGATTCCAGCTGCCCGGGGTTGAGCGGTTCGGTCATCAGCGCGTAGTCGTAGACCGGCACGGTGTACGGGCGGACCCGCTTGACGAGCGAGGGGAAGATGTTGGTGCCGAGCGCGACCCTGCGGGCGAAGACCCGCCCGTACGGCGTACGCACCGCCATCCCCGGGCCGGAGCGCACGAGGTCGAGGCCCCGGGTGTGCTCGTAGATCCGTACGCCCAGCTCCAGGCAGGCCCGCTTCAGGCCCCAGGCAAGCTTGGCCGGGTGCAGCATCGCCACGCCGTTCCGGTCCCAGAGGCCGCCGAGGAAGGTGGGCGAGTCGACCTCGGCGCGCAGGGCGTCGCGGTCCAGGAAGTCCACGCCCGTGATGCCGAGCTTCACCAGCTCGCCGTGCCATTCCCGCAGCTCTTCGAGCTGGTGGGGCTCAGTGGCGACATCGATCTCGCCGGTCCGCTCGAACTCGCAGTCGATGCCGTAGCGGGCGACGGCTGCCTCGATGGCGTCGAGGTTCCGCACCCCCAGCTCCTCCAGCTTCCCGATCTCGTCCGGCCACCGCTCCACGCCGTTGGCCAGGCCGTGGGTGAGGGAGGCGGCACAGAAGCCGCCGTTGCGGCCCGAGGCGGCCCAGCCCACCTCGTGCCCCTCGATGAGGACGACGTCCCGGCCGGGGTCGCGCTCCTTGGCGATGAGCGCGGTCCACAGGCCGCTGTAGCCGCCGCCGATGACCAGGAGGTCGGTGTGCTCGTCACCGGTGAGGGCGGGCAGCGCATCGGGTTTGGCCGGATCGTCCAGCCAGTAGGAGACCGGCTTGGCGCCGGAGAGTGATTGTGCGGCGATACTCATGGCAGCTGGGGCCATGGTTTCCAACTCCTTCAGGACTTTCAGGTTCGAGCGTTGCTCTTCCGTCGGCTCGCGATGAGCTGGCCGACGAGAACCATCGTTACCGCAATGATGAACATGGCGGTGCCGATGACGTTGATCTGGACGGGCGTGCCGCGCTGTGCCGAACCCCACACGAACATGGGGAAGGTGACGGTGGAGCCCGCATTGAAATTCGTGATGATGAAATCGTCGAACGAGAGCGCGAAGGCGAGCAGTGCTCCCGCCGCGATTCCGGGGGCGGCGATGGGGAGGGTCACCCGGACGAAGGTCTGCACGGGTCCCGCGTACAGATCGCGGGCGGCTTCCTCCAGTCTCGGGTCCATCGACATCACGCGCGCCTTGACCGCCGTCACCACGAAGCTGAGGCAGAACATGATGTGCGCGATCAGCACGGTCCAGAAGCCGAGCTGGGCGCCCATGTTCAGGAAGAGCGTGAGCAGGGACGCGGCCATGACGACCTCGGGCATCGCCATCGGCAGGAAGATCAGCGAGCTGATCGCGCCGCGCGCCCGGAAGCGGTAGCGGACCAGTGCGAAGGCGACCATCGTCCCGAGCGCGGTGGCCCCGAGCGTCGCCCAGAAGGCGATCTGGAGGGAGAGCGAGAGCGAGCCGCAGAGGTCGGCGACGCCGCAGGGGTCCTTCCAGGCGTCCAGGGAGAACCGCTGCCACTCGTAGTTGAAGCGCCCGTTGGGTTTGTTGAACGAGAACACCATCACGACGATGTTCGGCAGGATCATGTACGCGAGGGTCAGCAGACCCGCGATGACGATCAGGTTCCGGCGTATCCAGCGCAGTACGGGCATCAGACCAGGTCCTCCGTCCCGGAGCGGCGGATGTAGAAGGTGACCATCAGCAGGACGATCGCCATGAGGATGAACGAGAGCGCGGCGGCCGTCGGATAGTCCAGGACCCGCAGGAACTGGCTCTGGATGACGCTGCCGACCATCTTGGTGTCGGTGGATCCGAGAAGCTCGGCGTTGACGTAGTCGCCGCTGGCCGGGATGAAGGTCAGCAGGGTGCCGGAGACGACGCCCGGCATGGAGAGCGGGAACGTCACCTTGCGGAAGGTGGTGGCGGGGGTGGCGTAGAGGTCGCCCGCCGCCTCGTGCAGCCGGCCGTCGATCCGCTCCAGCGAGGTGTAGAGCGGCAGGATCATGAACGGCAGGAAGTTGTACGTCAGACCGCAGACGACGGCCATCGGGGTGGCGAGGACACGGTTGGACTCGGTCCAGCCGAGCCAGCTGGTGACGTCCAGGACGTGCAGGGTGTTGAGCACGTCCACGACCGCGCCGCCGTCGGCGAGGATCGTCTTCCACGCCAGCGTACGGATGAGGAAGCTGGTGAAGAACGGGGCGATGACCAGCACCAGCACCAGGTTGCGCCAGCGGCCCGCCTTGAAGGCGATGAGGTAGGCGAGCGGGTAGCCCAGCAGCAGGCAGAGGATCGTGGCGGTGCCCGCGTACAGCAGGGACCGGATGAACTGCGGGTAGTAGTCGCGCAGCGCGTCCGCGTACGTCCGGAAGTGCCAGGTGACCTCGAAGCCCTGCTCCAGGGAGCCGGTCTGTACGGAGGTGGAGGCCTGGTAGACGAGCGGCAGCGCGAAGAAGACGAGCAGCCACAGGATGCCGGGGAGCAGCAGCCAGTACGGGATGAGCCGCTTGCGGGCGGAGGGCCTGCGGAGCGTGAGCTTCCGGGGCTCCTCGGGCTGTGCGGGGCGCGCGGGCGGCGCTTCGGTGAGGCTCACTCCGCGTCCTCCACGCTCAAAGCGCCCGCGTCGATGTCCTGGGCGGCGTCGAGGCCGAAGGTGTGGGCCGGGTTCCAGTGCAGGACGACCTCGGCGCCGGGGACGAGGCGCGTGTCCCGCTCGATGTTCTGCTCGTACACCTGGAGGGCCCCTCCGGCCGGGCTCTCGACGACGTACTGGGTGGAGACGCCGATGAAGCTGGAGTCGGTGATGCGGCCGGTGACCCGGTTACGGCCTGCGGCGATGTCATCGGCGTCGTCCGCGTGGGCCAGGGATATCTTCTCGGGCCGGATGCCGAGGAGGAGCCGGCCGCCGCTGGTGGTGGGGGCCGAACATCGCTCGCGGGGCAGGGTGAGCTTCCCGCCGCCCGCGGCGACCATGAGGTCGGTTCCGCAGGAGACGATCTCGCCCTCGATGAGGTTGGAGGTGCCGAGGAAGTTGGCGACGAACGTGGTGCGCGGGTTCTCGTAGAGGTCGGCGGGGGCGCCGAGCTGCTCGACGCGGCCCCCGTTCATCACCGCGACGGTGTCGGCCATGGTCATGGCCTCCTCCTGGTCGTGGGTGACGTGCACGAAGGTGATGCCGACCTCGGTCTGGATCCGCTTGAGCTCCAGCTGCATCTGGCGGCGCAGCTTGAGGTCGAGGGCTCCGAGGGGTTCGTCGAGCAGCAGGACCTGCGGGTGGTTGATGAGCGCGCGGGCGACGGCGACGCGCTGCTGCTGGCCACCGGAGAGCTGGTGCGGTTTGCGGCGGGCGAAGTCGCCGAGCTGGACCAGCTCCAGCATGTCGTCGACCTGCTTCTTCACCGACTTGATGCCGCGCCGGCGCAGCCCGAAGGCGACGTTCTCGGTGATGTCCAGGTGCGGGAAGAGCGCATAGCTCTGGAAGACGGTGTTGACCGGCCGCTTGTACGGGGGCAGGTCGGTGATGTCCTTGCCGCCGAGGTAGACCGTGCCGGTGGTGGCCTCCTCCAGCCCGGCGATCATCCGCAGGGTGGTGGTCTTGCCGCAGCCGGAGGCGCCGAGCAGGGCGAAGAAGGAGCCCTCGGGGACGGTCAGGTCGAGCGGCTGTACGGCGGTGAAGGAGCCGTAGGTCTTGCTGATCCCGACGAGGCGGACATCGCCGCCCGCGGTCTGCTGCTGCTGTGTCATGGGTCGCGGTCCCAGTGTGTTCGGGGGGAGTTCGGGGAGGGGGTGACCTGGCCGTGTACCGGTGAGGTGCCTGGTCAGGCGCCGATGAGTTTGGCGAACTTCTCTTCGTACGCCGTCTCTTCCTCCGTGCTCAGGGAGCGGAAGGAGCGGGACTTCGCCGCCATCTCCCTATCGGGGAGGATCAGGGTGTTGGAGGCCATCGACTCGTCGATCTTGGCGAGTTCGTCGCGTACGCCGTCGACCGGGCAGACGTAGTTGATGTACGCGGCGAGCTGGGCGGCGACCGGCGGCTCGTAGTAGTAGTCGATGAGCTTCTCGGCGTTGGTCTTGTGCCGGGCCTGCGCGGGGACCAGGAGGTTGTCGCTGGAGGTGATGTAACCGGCGGCCGGGATCGCGAACTTGATGTCCGGGTTGTCGGCCTGGAGCTGGATGATGTCCCCGGCCCAGCCGACGCAGGCGGCGATGTCGCCCTTGCTGAGGTCGGCGGTGTAGTCGTTGCCGGTGAAGCGGCGGATCTGCTTCTTGTCGACGGCCTTCTGGAGCCGGCCGATCGCCCCGTCGAAGTCGGCGTCGGTGAACTTCCCCGGGTCCTTGCCCTGGTCGAGGAGGGTCATGCCGATGGTGTCGCGCATCTCGGAGAGGAAGGAGACGCGGCCCTTGAGCTTCGGGTCGTCGAGGAGCTGCGTGACCGAGTCGACCTTCCGGCCGCCGGTCGCCTTGGCGTTGTACGCGATGACCGTGGGGATGCCGGTCCAGGGGTAGGAGTAGGCGCGGCCGGGGTCCCAGTCGGGGGTGCGGAACTGGGCGGAGACGTTGGCGAAGGCGTGGGGCAGGTTCGAGGGGTCGAGCTTCTGCGCCCAGCCGAGCCGGATGATGCGGGCGGCGAGCCAGTCGGTGACGCAGATGAGGTCGCGTCCGGTGTTCTGGCCGGCGGCGAGCTGCGGTTTGATCTTCCCGAAGAACTCGACGTTGTCGTTGATGTCCTCGGTGTACTTGACCCTGATCCCGGTGCGCTTCGTGAACGCGGCGAGGGTGGGGCGGGTCTTCTCGTCGTCGCTGACGTCCATGTACTCGGTCCAGTTGGAGAAGGTGACTTCCTTCTCCTTCTCCGAGTGGTCGTCGGCGGCGGCCGCTCCCTCGGCGCGTCCGGCGGGCGGGATGCCGCAGGCGCCGAGGGTGGCTATTCCGCCCAGTGCGAGCGCGCCCATGCCGGAGGCGCGCAGCAGGGATCGGCGGGTGAGGACTCCCCTGCCGTTGTTCAAGGACCGCCTCATGGCCGCCAGTTGGGCGGACGACAGGCGCTCGGACTCGTAACTCTCCATACGCGTTTGCCCTTTCGGGTGGGAGGCCGCCGGGGCCCGTCGTCGTGGACGGGCCCCGATCGTGCGGCAGCTGCTATCGGTCCCCGAAGATCGTGCGGTGCCAGTCCTTTCGGGCGACCGCGGTGTTGTCGTACATGACGTGCTTGACCTGCGTGTACTCCTCGAAGGAGTACGCCGACATGTCCTTGCCGAAGCCGCTGGCCTTGTATCCGCCGTGCGGCATCTCGGAGAGGATCGGGATGTGGTCGTTCACCCACACACAGCCCGCCTGGATCTCGCGGGTGGCGCGGTTCGCGCGGTACAGGTCGCGGGTCCAGGCGGAGGCGGCCAGTCCGTACGGGGTGTCGTTGGCGAGGGCGATGCCCTCGTCGTCGGTGTCGAAGGGGAGGACCACCAGGACCGGGCCGAAGATCTCCGACTGGACGATCTCGCTGTCCTGGGCGGCGCCCGCGACGAGGGTGGGCCGGTAGTACGCGCCGTCGGCGAGTTCGCCGCCGGGGGCCTCGCCGCCGGTGACGACCTGGGCGTAGCCGCGGGCCCGCTCGACGAAGGCGGCGACGCGGTCGCGCTGGGCGTGGCTGATGAGGGGGCCGAGGTCGGTGGTGGCGGCGAAGGGGTCGCCGAGGCGGACGGTCTCCATGAGGGCGGCGACGTCGCGGACGAAGGCGTCGTAGAGGGGACGCTGGACGTAGGCGCGGGTGGCGGCGGTGCAGTCCTGGCCGGTGTTGATGAGCGATCCGGCGACCGCGCCGTGGACGGCGGCCTCCAGGTCGGCGTCGTCGAAGACCACGAAGGGGGCCTTGCCGCCGAGCTCCAGGTGGAGCCGCTTGACAGTGGCGGTGGCGATCTCCGCGACCCGCTTGCCGACGGCGGTGGAGCCGGTGAAGGAGGTCATCACGACGTCCGGGTGGCCGACGAGGTGCTCGCCCGCGTCCTTGCCCGCGCCGGTGACGACGTTGATGACGCCGTCGGGGATGCCCGCCTCGGTGGCGGCCTGGGCGAACATCAGCGAGGTCAGCGGGGTGAGCTCGGCGGGCTTGAGGACGATGGTGTTACCCGCGGCAACGGCCGGGAGGATCTTCCAGGCGGCCATCTGGAGCGGGTAGTTCCAGGGGGCGATGGAGCCGACGACACCGATCGCCTCGCGGCGTACGTACGAGGTGTGGTCGCCGTCGTACTCGGCGGCGGCCTTGCCCTCCAGGTGGCGGGCGGCGCCCGCGAAGAAGGCGGCGTTGTCGACGGTGCCGGGCACGTCGAACTCGGTGGAGAGCTTGATCGGCTTGCCGCACTGAAGGGATTCGGCGTACGCGAAGTCGTCGGCCTGCTCGGCGAGGACGGCGGCGAACCGGTGCAGGGCCTCGGAGCGCTCGCCGGGGGTGGCGGCCGACCAGCCGGGGAAGGCGGCCTGGGCGGCGGCGACGGCCGCGTCCACGTCCTCGGTGCCCGCCAGCTCGTACCGCAGGACGCTCTCGCCGGTCGCCGGGTTCACCACGTCGTGGTGGCGGCCGGACGTGCCCGGGAGCAGCTTGCCGCCGATGTACTGCGCACCTTCCGCGAAGCGGTCCTGAACCTGGAAGCCGTTGCTCATGACGCTCTCCTCCGCCGCTGTACCCGCTGAGCGGGGTCGGCGTAGCCTCTTCGTGAATTGAGTGCCGATCCTGACAGAGGGGCCCAGGCCCAACAAGTGATTCCGTTGTTTCCTTTTGGTTACGCGACGGAATCTGTCGACCATGTGTCGCGTCGGTGCGGAAATCCCCGTACGGAGTGTCAGTGGCGGATGCCACACTCACATGCCATGGGACCGATCGATGAGCTTCTCGCGGACGTGGCGCGGGGCAAGCGGGTGAAGTATCTGCCGTTCTGGGGCCACCGCCCGCGCCCGGACGGCCGGCTGGGGCCGAGCTGCCTGAGCCAGTGGTGGCCGTCGCCCTTCACGGTGGACGGGGTCGCTTACGCCAGCGCCGAGCACTGGATGATGGCCGGCAAGGCCCGCCTCTTCGGCGATACGGAGGCGGAGCGGGCGGCCGTTGAGGCGAGCAGCCCGGCGGCGGCGAAGAAGGCGGGGCGGCTGGTGCGCGGCTTCGACGAGGACCTGTGGATACGGGAGCGGTTCGCCCTGGTCGTGGAGGGCAGCACGCACAAGTTCGGGCAGAGCCCTGAGCTGGCCGGTTATCTGCTGGGCACGGGCGACCGGGTGCTGGTGGAGGCGTCGCCGCTGGACCGGATCTGGGGGATCGGGCTGGCGGCGGACGACGAGCGGGTGGAGCGGCCGCAGGAGTGGCAGGGGCTGAATCTGCTGGGGTTCGCGCTGATGGAGGCGCGGGCGCGGCTGCGGGCCTCGTAGACGGCAGGTACGACAGCGCCGCCCGGCCCGGCGGGGAGTGGTTCCCTGCCGGACCGGGCGGCGGATGCGGTACGTCCCCGGGGCTAGCCCCGGCCCTCGATGACCAGCGACGTGGCGAACGGGTCGTCGTCGTAGGTGTCGTCGAAGCTGGAGTCACCGTTGGCGATGGCCCAGATGATGAAGCCGAGGAGCACGGAACCGATCACGATGCCGACCGAGCCCGTGATGATCCCGGCGATCGCCATGCCCCGGTTGGTCGCCTCACCGCGCTTGGCCCGGCCGAGGCCGATGATGCCGAAGATCAGCGCGAGGATGCCGAGGATGATGTTCACCCCGTACATGCAGAAGCCGACCACCGAGATGATGCCCAGCACCAGCGCGGCCGTGCCGAGGCCGTTCGAGGGCTGGGGCCCCCAGGGCTGCTGGCCGCCGTAGGCGTCGTACCCCGGGTAGCCGCCGTACGGCTGCGCCGGCGGGGCCGGGTAGCCGTAGTGCCCGGTGGTCGGGGGCGGCGGTGCCTGGTGGCCGGGACCGCCCGGGCCGACCGGCGGCGGCGGTACGGCCGAGGGCGGCGGGCCGAAGCCACCGCCCGCCGGTATCGGTCCGGTGGATTCCGGGGCCGGGCCCGCACTCGGCATCGACGTCACGGTCTGCTGGTCGTGCACGGCGGGCGGCGGCGGGGCGGCGTCCTGCTTGCCCAGGTCCACCCTGCTGTCCGGCGGTGCCCACGGATCGCGCGGCGCGGCCCCGCCCCCGGGCTGCTCTGTGTTGTCTGACATGGGCCTCCCCCATCGTGGTCCCGTCATGCTACGGCCCGGCTCCGCGCCCCCTCACCCCGCCTACGATGATCGGTGCAGCCGGCCGGACCACCCCCGGGGCTCCGCCGATGTACACGCCGAACTGTGGGAGACAGACACATGACCGATCCGCACCCCTTCATCGCCGGGCTGCCCAAGGCCGAGCTCCACGTCCACCATGTCGGGTCCGCCTCGCCCCGGATCGTCGCCGAGCTGGCCGCCCGGCACCCGGACTCCAAGGTGCCGACCGACCCGGAGGCGCTGGCCGACTACTTCACCTTCACCGACTTCGCGCACTTCATCGAGGTCTACCTCTCGGTGGTGGACCTGATCCGCACCCCCGAGGACGTCCGGCTGCTCACCTTCGAGGTGGCGCGGGACATGGCCCGGCAGAACATCCGGTACGCGGAACTGACCGTGACCCCGTTCAGCTCGACCCGGCGCGGCATCCCGGAGGTGGCCTTCATGGAGGCCATCGAGGACGCCCGCAGGTCGGCCGAGGCCGAGCTGGGCGTCATCCTGCGCTGGTGCTTCGACATCCCGGGCGAGGCCGGGCTCCAGGCCGCCGAGGAGACGGCACGGCTCGCGGTGGAGCGGCGGCCCGACGGGCTCGTCTCCTTCGGGCTCGGCGGACCCGAGATCGGCGTGGAGCGCCCGCAGTTCAAGCCCTACTTCGACCGGGCCATCGCCGAGGGCCTCCACTCGGTGCCGCACGCCGGGGAGACCACCGGACCGCAGACGATCTGGGACGCGCTCACCGTGCTGCGCGCCGAGCGCATCGGCCACGGCACCAGCTCCGTCCAGGACCCGAAACTGCTGGAGCACCTCGCCGAGCACCGGATCGCCCTGGAGGTCTGCCCGACGTCGAACATCGCCACCCGCGCGGTCACGGACATCGAGCTCCACCCGATCCGGGAGATGGTGCAGGCGGGCGTCCTGGTCACCGTCAACAGCGACGACCCGCCCATGTTCGGCACCGACCTGAACAACGAGTACGCGGTCGCCGCCCGGCTGTTGAAGCTGGACGAGCAGGGCATCGCCGGCCTCGCGAAGAACGCGGTGGAGGCCTCGTTCCTGGACCCGGCCGGCAAGCGCCGGCTGGCCGAGGAGATCGACACGTACACGGCGAACTGGCTCCGGGGCCCCGCCCGCTGACCCCGACACGTAACCGTCCCGCTGACCCGGACACGTACGCGGAAAACCGCCTCCGGCGCCCCGTCCGCCGGACCCGGTCGTCACAATGGCCCCATGGCCGACACCACCTCCCGCCTCACCGCCGTCGCGCATCGCGGCGACCCGTACAGGGCCCGCGAGAACACGCTGCCCTCGATCCGCTCCGCCCTCGACCGGGGGGCGGACGCGGTCGAGATCGACGTACGCGTGACCCGCGACGGGGTGCCCGTCCTGCTCCACGACGAGACGCTGGAGCGGCTGTGGGGCCATGACCGGCGCGTCGACCGACTGACCCACCAAGAGGTGCTGGAGCTGACCGGCGGAGGGGTGCCGACCCTGCGCGAGGCGCTGGCCGCCACCGGGGAGCACCGGGTGATGGTGGACCTGCCCGGCTCCACGGACGCCTCGGTGAAGAAGATCGTGGGTACGGTCCTGGAGTGCGCGGCGGGCGAGCGGGCGTACTACTGCGCCGGCGCGGAGGCGATGCTGCGGGTGCGCGCCGTGGACCCGGCCGCGGAGATCGCGCTGACCTGGAACACGCTCGCCCCGCCGCGCCCGGTCCTGCTGGAGGCGGTGAGGCCGCGCTGGCTGAACTACCGCTTCGGCCTCGTCAGCCGCGAACTGGCCGACCGGGCGCACCGGGACGGGTTCCTCGTCTCCGCGTGGACGGCCGACACGAAGCGCACGATGCGCCGGCTGATCGAGCGGGGCGTCGACTCGATCACCACCAACAGGATCGACACCCTGGACAAGCTGCGACCCAACTCCCCTGCCCGAAGGGCCTCTTGATCGGTCCGGCATGATGGTCGGTGCCGTGAAGCGCCGGACGGGTACCGAGGAGCAGCAGACGTGAGTGAGAACCGACCGCAGGCCGGAGCCCCCGCCCGGATACGCTCCGACGTCGCGCACAACGCACGGGTCTGGAACTACTGGCTGGGCGGCAAGGACCACTACCCGGTGGACCGGGCGGTGGGCGACCAGGTCACCGGGATGTACCCGAGCATCGGTGAAGTGGCCCGCGCGGACCGGGCGTTCCTCGGCCGGGCGGTGCGGCTTCTGGCCGGGGACGTGGGCATCGGCCAGTTCCTGGACATCGGGACCGGTCTGCCGACGGCCGACAACACCCACGAGATCGCCCAGCACGCCGCCCCGCACGCCCGGGTCGTCTACGTCGACAACGACCCGATCGTCCTGGCCCACGCGCGGGCCCTGCTCACCAGTTCGCTGGAAGGTGCCACCGAGTACGTCGACGCGGACGCGCACCACCCGGAGCGGATCCTGAAAGCGGCCGAGCCCACCCTGGATCTGGGGCGGCCCGTGGCGGTGATGATGCTCGGCATCCTCAACTTCGTCCTGGACACGCAAGAGGCGCGGTCCATCGTCCGCACCCTGATGGCGGCCGTCCCGCCCGGCAGTCACCTGGTGCTGACCCACCCCACACTGGAGCTGGGCGGCGAGGGCAACGAGGCGGCGATGCGCTTCTGGAACGAGAACGCCACCCCGCCGATCACCGCCCGCAGCCGGGAGGAGTTCGCCTCGTTCCTGGACGGCCTGGAGATCCTGGAGCCGGGGATCGTCTCCTGCTCCCGCTGGCGTACGAACCCACGGGAGCAGGAGGTCGCCCAGTTCGGTGTGGTGGCCCGGAAGCCGTGAGACTCAGGCGCTCGCCGGAACAGGAGTCGCGAGGGCCGACGCCTGCTCAAGCACCTCCAGGCGCTTGATCATGCGGCGGACGATCAGCAGCGGGATGACGCCGAAGACCCCGAAGGACATGTCGATCACGGACCACCAGAGGGGGATGTCCCGGATCGGGCCGCAGATCAGGGCGAGCGGGATGATCCCGGCGCAGGCGATCATGCCGAACTCGATGACCCAGATGTTGCGGACCGGGTCGCGGTAGGGGCCGTAGAAGGCGACCGCGATGACCAGGTGGGCGAAGGCCAGCCAGTCGGTGCCGTACAGCATGAAGGGCGTGTCGCGTTCGATGGTGTCGAGCCCTTCGCGGACCCGGGTGATCCACTCCATCAGGCCCGGGAAGTGCTCGGGCACCGGGGAGGCGGAGGCGCCCAGCAGATCCTCGGCCCAGCGGAGTTCGGTGACGAGCGGGAAGGCGGTGACCCCGCTCAGCACCAGACAGACGATGAAGAAGACCAGCCATCTGCGTATACGCCGCGTGAGGGCGTGTCGCTCGCTCATGATCCGCAGCGTACGCCCGCCTTCACGCCCCCTTCACGCCGCCCCTGTGACGGCTTCACAAGCCGACGATGGAGTTCCATTTCTTGGCGAAGTCCATCCGCTCCTCCGAGGTGATGTCGCGGGCGATAGCGAGCCGTTCGCGCATCGCGTCGTCGGGGAAGATCAGCGGATCCTCGGCGAGCGCGGCCGTCTGCTCGTCCTTCGAGGAGGCCAGGACGTCACGGGCGGCGGGGACCGGGCAGACGTAGTTGACCCAGGTGGCGAGTTCGGCGGCGACCTCGGGGTCGTAGTAGTGGTCGACCAGCCGCTCCGCATTGCGCTTGTGGCGGGCGAGGTTGGGGATCATCAGGGACTCCGCCCACAGCTCGGCGCCCTCCTCGGGGACGACGAACTCGATGTCGGGGTTGTCGGCCTGGAGCTGGATGACGTCGCCGGAGTATGCCTGGCAGGCGAGCACATCGCCGGTGGCGAGGTCCTTGATGTAGTCGTTGCCCGTGAAGCGCCGGATGTGCTTGGAACGGACCCGCCGCTCCGTCTGCTCGCAGATCTCGTGGAAGTCGTCGGCGCTCCAGCGGGTGATGTCGACGCCGTTGCCCTGCATCAGGAGCGCGAACGACTCGTCGAGGCCGGAGAGCAGGGTGACCCGGCCGCGCAGGTCGTCCGCCCACAGGTCGCCGGTGGAGCGGATCTCGCGGCCGAGCCTCCTCCGGTTGTAGGCGATGCCCGTGATCCCGGACTGCCAGGGGACGCTGTGGAGCCGGCCCTCGTCGAAGGCGGGCGAACGCAGCTGCGGATCCAGGTGCTTGGCCACGTTGGGCTGCTTCGCCCGGTCCATCTCCTGGACCCAGCCGAGCCGGACGAAGCGGGCCGCCATCCAGTCGCTGATGACGATCAGGTCCCGGCCGGTCTGCTGGTGGTTCATCAGGGCGGGGCTGATCTTCCCGAAGAACTCGTCGTTGTCGTTGATCTCCTCCGTGTACGTGACGGAGATCCCGGTCCGCTCCGAGAAGGCGTCCAGGGTGGGCCGCTTCGACTCGTTGTCGTCGTCGGTGTCGATGTAGAGCGGCCAGTTGGCGAAGTGCAGTGTGCGGTCGGTGGCGGAGTTGTCCCGCCCCGCTCGCTCCCCCGGCTCCACGAAGGCCGCGGGCACCCCGCAGCCGGCCAGGGTGGCGCCGGCCGCTCCCGCCCCGAGGGCGCGCAGCAGGCAACGGCGGGACATGGGGTTCTTCGGGATCACTGGCACCCGCGCAGAATGCCCCTCGGCCACGGCGGCGGGCAATGGACCAAGCGTCCAGCGGGACGCACCCGCCCCGCACACGTTGTCCAGAAAGGGCACGGCCCCGGGCCGGAGCCCGGGGCCGTGAAACTGCGACAATCCGTGGATCAGTCCTCGATGGACGTCATGACGTGCTTGACGCGGGTGTAGTCCTCGAAGCCGTAAGCGGAGAGGTCCTTGCCGTAGCCGGACTTCTTGAACCCGCCGTGCGGCATCTCCGCGACCAGCGGGATGTGGGTGTTGATCCACACGCAGCCGAAGTCGAGGTTCTTGGACATGCGCATGGCGCGGGAGTGGTTCGTGGTCCACACCGAGGAGGCGAGCGCGTAGTCGACGCCGTTGGCGTACTCGACGGCCTGCTTCTCGTCGGTGAACGACTGGACCGTGATGACGGGCCCGAAGACCTCGTTCTGGATGATCTCGTCGTCCTGCTTGAGGCCGGAGACGACGGTCGGGGCGTAGAAGTAGCCCTTGTCGCCGACCCGGTGACCGCCCGCCTCGACCTTGGCGTGGGCGGGAAGCCGCTCGATGAAGCCGCTGACCTGCTTCAGCTGGTTGGCGTTGTTGAGCGGGCCGTACGCCACGTCCTCGTCGTCCGGCTGCCCGGTCTTCGTGTCGGCGGCGGCCTTGGCCAGCGCGGTGACGAACTCGTCGTGGATCGACTCGTGGACCAGGACGCGGGTCGCGGCCGTACAGTCCTGGCCCGCGTTGAAGAAGCCAGCCTCCGAGACGCCCGAGACCGTCTTGGCGATGTCGGCGTCGTCGAAGACCACGACGGGCGCCTTGCCGCCGAGCTCCAGGTGGACGCGCTTGACATCCTTGGCGGCGGACTCGGCGACCTGGATGCCGGCCCGGACCGAACCGGTGATGGAGGCCATCGCCGGGGTCGGGTGCTCGACCATCGCGCGGCCGGTGTCCCGGTCGCCGCACAGGACGTTGAAGACGCCCTTGGGCAGGATCTGGCCCATGATCTCGGCCATCAGGACGGTCGACGCCGGGGTGGTGTCGGACGGCTTGATCACGACGGTGTTGCCCGCGGCGAGCGCCGGGGCGAACTTCCAGACGGCCATCATCATCGGGTAGTTCCACGGCGCGACCTGCGCGCACACGCCGACGGGCTCGCGGCGGACGATGGAGGTCAGGCCCTCCATGTACTCACCGGCCGAGCGGCCCTCGAGCAGCCGCGCGGCGCCCGCGAAGAAGCGGATCTGGTCCACCATCGGCGGGATCTCTTCGCTGCGGGTGAGCCCGATCGGCTTGCCGGTGTTCTCCGACTCGGCCGCGATCAGGTCCTCCGCACGCTCCTCGAAGGCGTCCGCGATCTTCAGCAGGGCCTTCTGGCGCTCGGCGGGCGTCGTGTCGCGCCAGGCCGGGAAGGCGGCCGCGGCGGCCTCCATGGCGGCATCGACATCGGCCTGGCCGGAGAGCGGCGAGGTCGCGTAGACCTCTTCCGTCACCGGGCTGACCACATCGATGGTCCGCCCGTCCGCGGCGTCCCGGAATTCCCCGTTGATGTAGTTGCGCAGACGGCGCACCTCGGTGGTCATGACCACCCCTCCTGTCGGCTGTCCGATGGGTGAGATGTCCACCCTAATCGTTCCGGTGTCGCTTTCGACATAGGCACCCACCCCTAGCTTCGGATTCAGTCGGTTCTGAGCACTCACTCAACGAATTTCATCGATCTGGGGTTGCGATACAGACGAGTGCGGTGCAGAGTGGATGCGTGGCCAGTCGCAGCGCAGACTCCAGGACCGGGAACGGATCGTCACCGGCGGTCGATGCCGTCTCCCTCGCAATCATCGAGCAGCTCCAGGAGGACGGACGCCGTCCGTACGCCGCGATCGGCAAGGCCGTCGGCCTCTCCGAAGCGGCTGTGCGCCAGCGCGTCCAGAAGCTGCTCGACCAGGGCGTGATGCAGATCGTCGCCGTCACGGACCCGCTCACCGTGGGATTCCGGCGCCAGGCGATGGTCGGCATCAATGTCGAGGGCGACCTCGACCCGGTGGCCGAAGCCCTGTCGGCCATGGCCGAGTGCGAGTACGTGGTGATGACCGCGGGCTCCTTCGACCTGATGGTGGAGATCGTCTGCGAGGACGACGACCACCTGCTGGAGACGATCAACAAACGCATCCGGACCCTTCCCGGCGTGCGCTCCACCGAGAGCTTTGTCTACCTCAAGCTCAAGAAGCAGACCTATATGTGGGGAACCCGATAGCCGTGAGCAAGGACCTCAGCCGAACCGCGTACGACCACCTGTGGATGCACTTCACCCGCATGTCGGACTACGAGAACGCGCCCGTTCCCACCATCGTGCGTGGCGAGGGAACGTACATCTTCGACGACAAGGGCAAGCGCTACCTGGACGGCCTCTCCGGGCTGTTCGTGGTCAACGCCGGCCACGGTCGTCACGAGCTCGCCGAGACGGCGTACAAGCAGGCCCAGGAGCTCGCCTTCTTCCCGGTGTGGTCCTACGCCCACCCGAAGGCCGTCGAGCTGGCCGAGCGTCTCGCCGACTACGCGCCGGGCGACCTCAACAAGGTCTTCTTCACCACTGGTGGCGGCGAGGCCGTCGAGACCGCCTGGAAGCTGGCCAAGCAGTATTTCAAGCTCAAGGGCCAGCCGACCAAGTACAAGGTCATCTCGCGTGCGGTCGCCTACCACGGCACCCCGCAGGGCGCGCTGTCCATCACCGGTCTGCCCGCCCTCAAGGCCCCCTTCGAGCCGCTGGTCCCCGGCGCGCACAAGGTGCCGAACACCAACATCTACCGCGCCCCGCTCTTCGGCGACGACCCGGTGGCCTTCGGCCGCTGGGCCGCCGACCAGATCGAGCAGGAGATCCTCTTCGAGGGCCCCGAGACCGTCGCGGCCGTCTTCCTGGAGCCCGTGCAGAACGCGGGCGGCTGTTTCCCGCCGCCGCCGGGCTACTTCCAGCGGGTCCGCGAGATCTGCGACAAGTACGACGTGCTGCTCGTCTCCGACGAGGTCATCTGCGCCTTCGGCCGCCTCGGCACGATCTTCGCCTGCGACAAGTTCGGCTACGTACCGGACATGATCACCTGCGCGAAGGGCATGACCTCCGGCTACTCCCCGATCGGTGCCTGCATCGTCTCGGACCGCGTCGCCGAGCCGTTCTACCAGGGTGGCAACACCTTCCTGCACGGCTACACCTTCGGCGGCCACCCGGTCTCCGCGGCGGTCGGCCTCGCCAACCTGGACATCTTCGAGCGTGAGAACCTCACGCAGCACGTCCTGGACAACGAGAACGCCTTCCTCACCACGCTGCAGAAGCTGCACGACCTGCCGATCGTCGGCGACGTCCGCGGCAACGGCTTCTTCTACGGCATCGAGCTGGTGAAGGACAAGGCCACCAAGGAGACGTTCACCGACGAGGAGACCGAGCGCGTCCTCTACGGCTTCCTCTCCAAGGCGCTTTACGACAACGGCCTCTACTGCCGGGCCGACGACCGCGGCGACCCGGTCGTCCAGCTCGCTCCGCCGCTGATCTCGGACCAGTCGACGTTCGACGAGATCGAGGGCATCCTGCGGGCCGTGCTGACGGAGGCGTGGACGAAGCTCTGACCGTCCGGACCTGACCGCCCCGACCTCCTCTGGATGATCATCATTCAGCGGTCATTTCATACGGTCCACCCGGCCCGGATGCGCCCTTTCGAGTGAGAAGGGGAGCATCCGGGCCGCGTGCTGTGCGTACACCCCGGTCCGACTACCTACGGTGCCCAGTGACCGATCGGCCGCGTCCTCGTTCCCCCGTACGGGGGAACGGGAAAACTCATCCGAACCGAGGTGTACGCCATGGTGGCCCCGCCGGACAACGACGTGATCTGGGCGCGTTCCCTGCACCACTCCCACAACGGATCGCCCGGTCTCGGCGGTGTCTCCGTCTCCGTCCGCGACGCCGAGATCCTGGCCGTGACCGGCCCGCGCGGCAGCGGGAAGACCACCCTGCTGCACTGCCTGTCGGGCCGGCTGGTGCCCGAGCAGGGCGAGGTCTGGTTCAACAGCGTCCCCGTCCACACGATGGCTCCACGGGTGCGCGAGCAGCTCCGGAGGGAACGCTTCGGCTGGATCGGCGCCGACCCGGAGCTCGTCCCCGAGCTGACCACCTGGGAGAACGCTGCGCTGCCGCTGCTGCTGCGCGGCGCCTCGCACCGGGCCGCGAAGAAGGCCGCCACGGAGTGGCTGGAGCGCCTGGACATCGCCGCCCTCGCCAAGAAGCGCCCGCACGCCCTGCTCCAGGCCGAACGCCAGCGGGTCTCCGTCGCCCGGGCCCTGTGCGCGCGGCCGACGGTGCTCTTCGCCGACGAGCCCACCGCGACCCTGCACCGGGCCGAGCGCTCCCAGCTTCTGCGCACCCTGACAGCCGCGGCCCGCTCGCACGGCATCACGGTGGTCCTGGCCACCCATGACGCCGAGGTCGCCGCCCTCGCCGACCGGACCGTCCCTCTGCTGGACGGCCGCCGCGTCGCCACCGTCGCCCTGCCCGGCGTATCCGCCGATACGGAGGGCAGCGCGGCGTGCTCGCTCTCCGTCTAGCCCGCGGCACACACCCCCTGGTCCTGGTCCGGCGGCTGCTCGTCGTCGCCGCCTCCGCCGGTGTCGGCTTCCTCCTCCTGTGCTCCCTGGGGTACGCCTCCGCGCATCCCGCGTCCGCCGGTTCGGTGCTGCGGCTGCTGTGGTGCTTCGTTCCGCTGGCCGCCACCGTGATGTTCGCCGTGGCGGTGGCCCGTACGGATCCGAGCACAAGGCCCCGGCCCGGCCTCTCCGCGGTCGGTCTCGGCCCGGTGCGGCTCTCGGTGCTGGCCGCGGTCTCGACGGCCGTCTCCACCACGCTCGGCTCGATGGTGGCGCTGCTCTTCTTCCTGCATCTGCGGGGCGACCTGACCGGGATGCCGTTCGACGGCGGAGCGGCGGAGTTCCTCGGCGCGGGTACTCCGTTGCCGCTGGCCGCCGCGCTGATGCTGCTCGCCCTCGTACCGGTGCTGGCGGCGACGGCGAGCGCCCTGGCGCTGCGGTCCCGGCCCGACGCGGCCCGGGACACCTTCGGCTCCGAGGAACTGCCGGAGCCCGCCCCCGCGCCGAGCGGGCTCCCGTGGGGCGTGGCGCTGGTGGCCGTGGGGCTGGCGGTCGAGGCGTACGCGTCCCGGGACGGGGCCGGGAGCGCGTTCCCGCTGCCCGGCCGGTTCGACGCGACCCCGGTGGCGGTGCTGGCCGGCTGGACGCTGGCCGCGATCGGCCTGGCCGTTGCCGGTCCCGGCCTGACGTATCTGTGCGGGCGGGCGCTTCAGGCGGCGCGCCCCGGTGCCGCACGCCTGCTGGCGGGCCGGGTCCTGATGGACGAGGCGCGCCGGATCGGCCGCCCGCTCGGGATCGTCTGCGCGGTGGTCGCGGCGGTGATCGCCGCATCGGCGCTGTACGGGGGCGACGAGCGCCCGTACGGCCCGCTCACCGCACTGGGAGCGCTGCTGGTCCTCGGCTGCACGGCGGCGACGCTGCTGACCTCGGCCCTGGAGGCGAAGCAGGCCCGCGCCCACACCGCCGAGGCGCTGCTGCGGATGGGCGCCCCCGCCTCCGTACTGCGCGCCGCGACCGCGCTGCGGGCGGCCGCGCTGCTGGCCGTGTTCGCCCCGCTGACCTGGGTGATCGCGGAGCTGGCGGCGCTGCCGCTGGCGAAGTAGGCCGCGCGGGGGGCGCTCAGGGGTGGGTGGCGAGACGGGCGGCCAGCGCGTCGAAGAGGGCCTCCCAGCCGTCCTCGGCCGCCGCGTACTGCTCCGGTGTGAGGTTGCCGCCGCGCTGCTGGAAGGCGAGCTCGGTGGTTCCGTGGCCGAGGTCGGTGAAGGTGACGGTGATGGTCTCGCCCTCCGCGTCCTTCGGCGCGGACCCGTCCTTGAGCGTGAGGACGAGGCCGTCGGGCTCGCTCACCTCGCGGTAGACCCCGTGGAACGGCATCTCGACGCCCGGCATCACGATGACCAGGCTCCATGCCCCGCCCGGCCGTACGTCCATCGACACCCGGTCCAGCGGCACCTCGGCCTCGCCGCCGTACCAGGCGGCGAAGTCCTCCGGTGACGTCCAGGCCGCGAAGACCCGCCGCTGCGGGGCATTCAGCACGCGGGTGAGGTCGATGCCCTGGCGGGTGCCACCGTTCATGGTCGGGGTCCTCGTCTCGTGGTCGCGGTCCGGGGCGGGGCGGGAGTAGGCCCGGAAGTTCGGGGGTCGGGTCCGGGTCGGGTCCGGGATCCGGGGGTCGGATCCAGGGTCGGGTCCGGGATCCGGGGGCCGGGTCCGGGGAGGGTCCGTCTCCAGCTTGCCCGGGCGTCCCCCTCCTGTCCTGTCGCGCCGGTCAGGGGCTCAGGGGCGCAGCAGCCCCTCCAGCGTGGCGTACGCGCTGTCCCACCCCCACCCTCACGCCTCCCGGACCCGGGCCCGCCCCTTCTCACCCATCGCGGCGGCGGCCTCGCGGTCCCGCAGCAGCCCGACGAGCCGGTCCGCCACGGCCTCCGCATCCCGCCCGTCCACCACATGGCCAGTCCCGGTGGACGGCTCGGCCGAACTGCGGATCAGCGGGGAGGAGATACGCCTGCCGCCGTCCTGGGAGCGGTCGTCAGGACGGCGTCGTCCCTTCTGCTGGACACCGAGGAGGACATCGAGGTGGTCGGCGAGGCGGAGGGCGGCGAGCAGGCGGTCCGCGTCGCGGCCGAACTGCGGCCGGACGTCACCCTGTTGCACATCCGGATGCCCAAGCCCGGCGGAATCGACGTGGCCCGCAAGATCGTCACCGCGTCGGGCGAGGCGACGAAGGCGCTGATCCTGACGACGTTCGGGCTGGACGAGTATGTGTACGACGCGCTGACGGCGGGGGCCAGCGGCTTCCTGCTCAAGGACGCGACCTTCCCCGGACTGCTCCACGCGGTACGGGTGGTGGCCGGCGGGCCCCCGCTGCTGGCGCCCGAGATCACCGGCAGGCTGATCGCGGAGGACACCCGGCAGCGGGTCAGCGCGCCTCCGGTCCGCTCGGTCGAGGGGCTGACCGCGCGCGAGGCGGAGGTCCTCGTCCTCATCGCCCAGGGCCTGTCCAACGCGGACATCGCCGCCCGGCTGACCATCACCGACCACACGGTGAAGACCCGCATCAACCGGCTCTTCGCGAAGACGGAGCTGCGGGACCGGGCGCAGGGCCGTGATCCTGGCGTACGAACTGGGGCTGGTGGTGGCGGGGGCGCACACCTCCTGAGCCTTCAGGACCCTGCCAGCACCACGGTCTCCGCCGCGTCGAACCGGACGCCCACCGCCGCGCCCTCGTCCGGGGTGTCCCGCAGGGTGCACTCGGCCTCCAGCACCGGCGCGTTCTCGGGGGTCAGCCGCACGGTCACGTGGTTGCCGCGGAACGTGCGTACGCCGGCCCTGCAGCGCAGCCCGTCCTCCGGAGCGCCGATCAGGACACCGGCGGGGCGCACCAGCAGATCGGCCTCGCCCTGGGGGGAGCCCTCGGGGACCGGCACCTTGCCCCAGGCGGTCGCGGCCGCCCGGCCGGTCACCGTCGCCGGGGTCACGTTGTCGAAGCCGAGGAAACGGGCGACGAACGCGGAGGCGGGGCGCTGCCAGACGTCCAGCGGGCTGCCCTCCTGGGCGATCCGCCCATCCCGCATCACCACCACCCGGTCGGCGAGGGCGAACGCCTCGCCCTGGTCGTGGGTGACGGCGAGCACCGTCGTACCCAGCTCCTGGAACAGGGTGCGCAGTTCGATGACAAGCCGTTCGCGCAGACTGCGGTCCAGCTGCCCGAGGGGTTCGTCGAGCATCAGGAGCTTGGGGCGCGGGGCGAGGGCGCGGGCGAGGGCGACGCGCTGCTGCTCGCCGCCGGAGAGCGCGGCGACGGCACGGCGTTCGGCGCCGGGGAGCCCCACCAGCTCCAGGAGTTCGCGGACCCGGCGCTCGGACTCCGCTCGCCCGGTGCCGTGCATCCGCAGCCCGAAGGCCACGTTGGCGCCGACATCGCGGTGCGGGAAGAGCTGGTGGTCCTGGAACATCAGGCCGAGCCCGCGCCGGTGGACCGGGACACCGCTCTGGTCCTGGCCGGCCAGCAGCACCCGGCCGCCGTCCATGGGCTGGAGCCCCGCGACGGCCCGGAGCAGGGTGGACTTCCCGCTGCCGCTGGGGCCGAGCACGCAGACGATCCGGTGGTCGGCGACCTCCAGGTCCACGGCGTCGAGGGCGGCCCGCTTCCCGAACCGTACGGTGGCTGCCTGCAAGCTCAGCATGGCGTTCAGAACTCCCCGGATCGGTCGGTACGGATGCGTTCGAGGAGCAGCAGCGACACCGCGCACACGAGCATCAGGATCGTGCTGAGGGCCATCGCCTGCCCGTAGTTGAGCTCCCCGGACCGGCCCAGCAGCCGGGCGACCGCGACCGGCAGGGTCGGGTTGTCGGGCCGGGCGATGAAGACGGTGGCGCCGAACTCCCCGAGCGACACGGCGAACGCGAAGCCCGCCGCGACCAGCACGGCCCGCCGCACCAGCGGCAGATCGACCTCGCGCCAGGCCCGCAACGGGGAGGCCCCGAGCACGGCGGCGGCCTCGCGCAGCCGGTCGTCCACCGCGCGGAGCACGGGGAGCATGGTCCGTACGACGAAGGGGACGCCCACCAGCGCCTGGGCCAGCGGGACCAGGATCCAGGAGGTGCGCAGGTCGAGCGGCGGCTTGTCGAGGGTGATGAGGAAGCCGAAACCGACGGTGACGGCGGAGACCCCGAGCGGCAGCATCAGCAGCGCGTCGAAGCCGCGTACGAGCCGCCCCGCCCGCCGGGTCAGGGCCGCCGCCGCGAGACCGCCGACGACGAGGGCGATGAGGGTCGCGACGAACGCGTACTGGAGGGAGTTGCCGACCGCCTCCAGCGGCGGTACGAGGAAGGTGGAGCCACTGCCTCCGGCCGACTGAAGGGCCTCGTAGTAACCGAGGCCGTACCCCTCCGGCCCGTCGAACGACCGCTCCACGAGCACGCCGAGGGGCAGCAGGATCAGCACCAGTGCGGTGAGCAGCACCCCGCCGAGCAGCGCCCACTGTCCGGCGCCGCGCGGCCGGCGGGAGGTCTGCGCCGGGTCCACCAGCTTCAGCGCCCGTTCCCGGCGGCGTACGGTCACGGCGTGCAGGGCGAGGATCGCGCCGACCGCCACGAACTGCACCATGGTCAGGACGGCGGCCGTCGGCAGGTCGAGCAGCTGGGCGGTCTGCCGGTAGACCTCCACCTCCAGGGTGGAGTACGCGGGGCCACCGAGGATCTGCACGACACCGAACGAGGTGAAAGTGAACAGGAAGACCATCAGTGCGGCGGCGGCCACCGCCGGGCCGAGCGCGGGCAGCGTCACCCGGCGCCAGGCGGCGAACCGTCCGGCGCCGAGCACCCGGGCGGCCTCCTCCTGGCGCGGGTCGAGCTGCGACCAGAGGCCGCCGACCGTCCGGACGACCACCGCGTAGTTGAAGAAGACGTGCGCGAGCAGGATCGCCCAGACGGTGGTGTCGAGCCGCACGCCCCACAGCTCGTCGAGGAAGCCGCCGCGCCCGAGCAGCGCCAGGAACGCGGTGCCGACGACGACCGTGGGCAGCACGAACGGCACGGTGACGACCGCGCGCAGCACCTGCTTTCCGGGGAAGTCGAAGCGGGCGAGGACGTATGCGCCGGGCAGAGCGATCAGCAGGGTGAACGCGGTCGAGGCGAGGGCCTGCCAGGTGGTGAACCAGAGGACGTCCAGGATGTCCGGGCGGGTCAGCACGTCGCCGATCCGCCCGAACTGCCAGGAGCCGTCCGTCTTCAGCCCGCGGCCGACGATCGCGGAGACGGGGTAGGCGAAGAAGACGGCGAAGAACGCTACGGGCACCGCCATCAGGCCGAGCCGCACCGCCGCTCCGCGCCGCCCGCCTCCGCCGGTGGTACCGGCTACTTCACGACGAGCGAGTGCCACGCCTGGACCCACTGCTCACGGTTGGCGGCGATCTCCTCCGGGGCCACCGTGGCCGGCTTGTCGACGCTCTCGCCGAACTCGGTGAAGACGCCCGGCAGCTTCGCGTCCGTCACGACCGGGTTCACGAACATGTTCAGCGGCACGTCCTCCTGGAACGTCTTGCTGATCAGGAAGTCCAGCAGCGCCTTGCCGCCCGCCTCGTTCTTCGCACCGTTCAGCAGCCCGGCGTACTCGGTCTGCCGGAAGCAGGTCCCGGTGGAGACGCCGGTGGGGGCCTCCTCGGGCTGCGGGTCGGCGTAGAGGACCTCGACGGGCGGGCTGGAGGCGTAACTGACGACGAGCGGCCGGTCCGCCTTGGCCTTCTTTCCGCCCGCGGAGCCCGAGAACTCCTCGTTGTACGCCTGCTCCCAGCCGTCGACGACCTTGACGCCGTTGGCCTTCAGCTTCTTCCAGTACGCCTCGTAGCCGTCCTCGCCCTGGGTGGCGATGGTGCCGAGGAGGAAGCCGAGGCCGGGCGAGGAGTTCGCCGCGTTCTCGGTGACGAGGAGGTTCTTGTACGCGGGCTTCAGCAGGTCCTCGAAGGTCTGCGGCGGCGCGAGCTTCTTGTCGGCGAAGTACTTCTTGTCGTAGTTGACGCAGATGTCACCGGTGTCGACAGGCGTGACGCGGTGCTTGTCGTCCTGCTCGGTGCCGTCGGCGACCCGGTCCAGGCCCTTGGCCTCGTACGCGGTGAAGAGGCCGTGGTCGAGGGCACGGGAGAGCAGGGTGTTGTCGACGCCGAAGAAGACGTCACCTCGCGGGGAGCCCTTGGTCAGGATCTCCTGGTTGAGGGCGGCACCGGCGTCGCCGCTCTTGAGCAGCTCGACGGTGTAGCCGCTCTCCTTGGTGAACTGCTTCAGCACGTCTTCCGAGGCGTTGAAGGAGTCGTGGGTGACCAGGGTGACCGTCTTGGAGCCGCTGCCCTTCGACGCGCCCGACCCGGCAGAGCTGTCGTCGGAGCCTCCGCAGCCCGCGAGGACGGTGACGCCGAACGCCGCGGCGAGCGCGGTCGAGGCGTACTTCTTGGTGGTGTTCATGTGATTCCTCCTGGAGGTGACCAGGAAGAGACGCGGCCCCGCCCGCCGCCGGGTCGTACCGGAAGCGGGCAGGGCGCAACAGCTTGAGTAAGGTCCGAACTTCCTACCCGGAATGACCCGGGCGAGGTTCAGAGGGTCTGCGGCCAACCTGTCCTTGGTGCCGCACTCTCAGCGCTGTGGCGCTCCCCTGTCGGAATATGAAGTTGATTTCGGCCCAGGCTACACCGGCGGTTTTCGGCCGAGCCCATAGGGCCACCTGCTCTCAGCGCTCGGAGGCCGCCAGCTGCCCGCAGGCCCCGTCGATCTCCTGGCCGCGGGTGTCCCGGACGGTGACCGGCACGCCGTGGGCCGCGATGGCCTCCACGAACGCCTTCTCGTCCTCGGGGCGCGAGGCGGTCCACTTGGAGCCGGGTGTGGGGTTCAGCGGGATCAGGTTGACGTGCACCCGCTTGCCCTTCAGCAGCCGGCCCAGCAGGTCACCGCGCCAGGCCTGGTCGTTGATGTCCCGGATCAGGGCGTACTCGATGGAGATCCGGCGGCCGGACTTCTCCGCGTACTCCCAGGCGGCATCCAGCACCTCGCGTACGTTCCACCGAGTGTTGACGGGGACGAGGGTGTCGCGCAGCTCGTCGTCCGGGGCGTGCAGCGAGACGGCGAGGCGGCATTTGAAGCCCTCGTCGGAGAAGCGCAGCATCGCCGGGACGAGCCCGACCGTGGAGACGGTGATCCCGCGCTGGGAGAGGCCGAGGCCGTCCGGCTCGGGGTCGGTGAGCCGGCGGATCGCTCCGACGACACGGTTGTAGTTGGCGAGCGGCTCGCCCATGCCCATGAAGACGATGTTGGAGAGCCGGGCCGGCCCGCCGGGCACCTCCCCGTCGCGCAGGGCGCGCATGCCGTCGACGATCTGGTGCACGATCTCGGCGGTCGACAGGTTGCGGTCGAGGCCGGCCTGCCCGGTGGCGCAGAACGGGCAGTTCATCCCACAGCCGGCCTGGGACGAGATGCACATCGTGACGCGCTCGGGGTAGCGCATCAGGACGGACTCGACGAGCGTCCCGTCGTGCAGCTTCCACAGCGTCTTACGGGTGGTGTCGTCGTCGCAGCTGATGTGACGGACCACGGACATCAGGTCCGGGAACAGCGCCTCGGCGAGCTTCTCCCGGGACCTGGCGGGGATGTTGGTCCACTGCTCCGGGTCATGCGCGTACCGCGCGAAGTAGTGCTGCGAGAGCTGCTGGGCGCGGAACGGCCTCTCGCCGGTCGCGGCGACCGCTTCCTTGCGCTCGGCGGGCGTGAGGTCGGCGAGGTGCCGCGGCGGCTTCTTGGCTCCGCGGGGCGCGACGAAAGTGAGTTCTCCGGGCTTAGGCATGGTTCATCCAGTGTCGCAGACAGACGGGTGAGGGCCCGCCGCCCTGTGGACGACGGACCCTCACTCGTAGAACGTGCAGGTGGGACGTGGTGCGCGAGGCTGCGCGGACCCTCAGCCGGAGCCGACGAACAGCACGAGCAGCAGCCACACCACCGGCGCGGTCGGCAGCAGCGAGTCCAGCCGGTCCATGATGCCGCCGTGGCCGGGGAGCAGGGTGCCCATGTCCTTGATTCCGAGGTCCCGCTTGATCATGGACTCGCCCAGGTCACCGAGGGTGGCGCTGACGGCGACCGCGAGACCTAGCAGCAGACCCTGCCACCAGGCGCCACCCTCGATCAGGAACTCCATGCACAGCGCGCCGGCGACCATCGCGAAGGAGACGGCGCCGAGCAGGCCCTCGCGGGTCTTGCCGGGGCTGATGCGGGGGGCCAGTTTGTGGGTGCCGAAGCGCCAGCCGACCGCGTACGCCCCGGTGTCGCTGACGACGGTGAGGACGAGGAAGGTGAGAACTCGCCACGGTCCGTCGTCCGCCGTCAGCAGCAGGGCGACGAAGGTGGCCAGGAAGGGGACGTAGAACGCGGCGAAGACACCCGCCGTGACGTCCGTGAGGTACCCCTCGGGCGGCTCGGTCATCCGCCAGACCAGCACCGCCAGGGCGGTCAGGGCCATGGCGACCCAGGCGCCCTCCGCGCCGCGTGCGTAGCCGGCGACGACCATCGCGGCCCCGCCGACGGCCAGCGGGAGCAGGGGCGCCTTGATGCCCTTCTGCTCCTGGAGGCGGGAGGTGAGCTCCCAGAGGCCGACGACGACGGCGAGGGCGATCACGCCGACGAAGACGGCCTTCACGACGAACAGCGAGGCGACGATGACGGCGCCGAGCCCCACGCCGACCCCTATGGCGGCGCGCAGATCACGCCCCGCACGCTTCTTCTGCGGCGGGGACGGCAGCGGGGTGGACATGGGCTCCTGCGGCATCTCGTCACGGAACAGGGGGCCGCCGACGTGCGCGGCGTCCCCGTCCCGGCTGGCGCGGCTCTGTGCGTCTCTACCTGCGTCGGGGACGTCCGGCACGTTGGGCATGGGCCGAGTCTGCTGGGGTTCATGCGCATCGTAGGCGGGACCCGCCGGAGCGACCCCCATCTCGGGGGCACCCCGGTAACCGGCTCCCTGCGGTGCACCCCAGGAAGAGTCGTTCATCAGACTTCGAGCAGCTCGGCTTCCTTGTGCTTGAGCAGCTCGTCCACCTGCGCGACGTACTTCGCGGTGGTGTCGTCGAGCTCCTTCTCGGCGCGGCGCACCTCGTCCTCGCCGGACTCCTTGTCCTTGACGAGCTTGTCGAGCGCTTCCTTGGCCTTGCGGCGGATGGAGCGGATCGAGATCTTGGAGTCCTCGGCCTTGGTCTTGGCGACCTTGATGTACTCCTTGCGGCGGTCCTGGGTGAGCTCAGGGAAGGTCACCCGGATGATATTGCCGTCGTTGCTCGGGTTGACGCCGAGGTCGGAGTCGCGGATCGCCTGCTCGATGTTGCGCAGCGCGGTCTTGTCGAACGGCGTCACGACGGCCATCCGCGGCTCGGGAACCGAGAACGAGGCCAGCTGGTTGATCGGGGTCAGCGCGCCGTAGTAGTCGGCGACGATCTTGTTGAACATCGCCGGGTGCGCGCGGCCGGTACGGATCGCGGCGAAGTCCTCTTTCGCGACGACAACGGCCTTCTCCATCTTCTCCTCGGCCTCGAGGAGGATTTCTTCGATCACCACGTGCTCCTGCGTGTCTTGAGCGGGCCCGTCACCGACGGGCCCTGCGGGTCCTGCGTCGCGTCCTCACCTGCACGGTGTCCGACCGGCAGGCCGTTGTCCATCCTGGGGGGCCGTCAGGCCCGGGTGCTCTCGTCGCTGACGAGCGTGCCGATCTTCTCACCCTTGACCGCGCGGGCGATATTGCCCTCGGCGGTCAGCTCGAAGACGAGGATCGGGAGCTTGTTGTCACGGCAGAGTGTGATGGCGGTGGCGTCGGCGACCTTCAGATCGCGCGAGATCACCTCGCCGTACTCCAACGCGTCGAACTTCACCGCGTCGGGATTGGTCTTCGGGTCGGAGTCGTAGACCCCGTCCACACCGTTCTTCCCCATGAGCAGCGCCTCGGCGTCAATCTCCAGGGCGCGCTGGGCGGCGGTGGTGTCGGTGGAGAAGTACGGCATGCCCATGCCGGCGCCGAAGATGACGACGCGCCCCTTCTCCAGGTGCCGTACGGCCCGCAGGGGAATGTACGGCTCGGCGACCTGGCCCATGGTGATGGCGGTCTGGACGCGCGAGTCGATTCCCTCCTTCTCCAGGAAGTCCTGGAGCGCCAGGCAGTTCATGACGGTGCCGAGCATGCCCATGTAGTCGGACCGGGCCCGGTCCATGCCGCGCTGCTGGAGCTCGGCACCGCGGAAGAAGTTGCCTCCCCCGATGACCACCGCGATCTCCGCGCCGTCGCGTACGACGGCGGCGATCTCGCGGGCGATGGTGTGCACGACGTCGGGGTCGACGCCGAGGCCGCCGCCACCGGCGAAGGCCTCGCCGGAGAGCTTCAGCATGAAGCGCCCGGAAAACGTGTCGTCGCGCTTGTCGTCGGCCTGAATGGCGTCCGCGCCCTTGTCCATGGAAATTCTCCTCGTGCACATACGAAGAAGGCCATTGCCGGTGGGTCTGGTGTCCCTACAGCGGCAATGGCCTCCTCGTCAGATCTGCGGTCGTCCGGCGTGAGTGCGGCCGTCGACTGCACCAGACCCTATCGGGTCCGGCGCTGTTCGCCCGGACGGACTCAGATGCCGACCTTGATGCGCGAGAAGCGCTTCAGGGTGACACCGGCCTCGTCCAGGATCTTCTGGACGGACTTCTTGGCGTCCAGCGCGTAGGGCTGGCCGAGAAGCGTGGCCTCCTTGAAGAAGCCGTTGACGCGACCCTCGACGATCTTCGGGAGTGCGGCCTCGGGCTTGCCCTCGGCGCGCGTGGTCTCCTCGGCGACGCGACGCTCGGCCTCGACGAGCTCGGCCGGAACGTCCTCGCGGGAGAGGTACTTCGGGGCGAAGGCGGCGATGTGCTGCGCGATGCCCTTGGCCAGCTCGGCGTCGGCCTTGTCCAGCTCGACCAGGACACCGATCTGCGGGGGCAGGTCGGGCATGGTGCGGTGCATGTACACGGAGACGAAGGCGCCGGTGAACTGCGCGAAGCGGTCCAGGACGATCTTCTCGCCGAGGTTGGCGTTGGCCTCGTCCACGTACGCCTGGACGGTCTTGCCGGGCTCGATCTCGGAGGCGAGGAGCGCGGCGGTATCGGCCGGGGACGTGGCGGCGACGTGGGCGGCCAGCGCGTTGGCGACGGCCTGGAACTTGTCGCCCTTGGCGACGAAGTCCGTCTCGCACTTCAGCTCGAGGAGGACGCCGGACGTCTTGTCCTCGGAGATGAGGGAGACGACGGCGCCGTTCTCGGCCGAGCGGCCCTCGCGCTTGGCGACGCCCTTCTGGCCCTTGATACGGAGCGCCTCGACGGCCTTGTCGACGCTGCCGTCGGCCTCGTCGAGCGCCTTCTTGCAGTCCATCATGCCGGCGCCGGTGAGCTCGCGGAGCTTCTTGACGTCAGCGGCGGTGTAGTTCGCCATGAGTCTGTATGTCTCTTTCGAAGTCTGAAAGATCTACGGGTGAACGGCGGGGGCGGCGCTTGTGGCGCCGACCCCCGCCGTCAGTAGCCGTGACGGGTGTCAGGCCTGCTCGGCGTCCGCGTCGGCGGCCGGGGCGTCGGCGGCCGGAGCCTCGACAGCGGCCTCGGCTTCGGCGACGGCCTCGGCAGGCTTCTCGGCGTCGGCGACCTTCTCGGTCTCGGCGGAGGACTGGACCTCGGCGGCAGCCGCGGTCTCGTCCTTCTTGTCGCCCTCGAGCAGGTCGCGCTCCCACTCGGCGAGGGGCTCGCCGGCGGCCTTCTCGCCCGGCTTCGAGTCACCGGTGGCGGCACCGGAGCGGGCGATGAGGCCCTCGGCGACGGCGTCGGCGATCACGCGGGTGAGCAGGGTGACGGAGCGGATCGCGTCGTCGTTGCCCGGAATCTTGTAGTCGACCTCGTCGGGGTCGCAGTTGGTGTCGAGGATCGCGACGACCGGGATGTGGAGCTTGCGCGCCTCACCGACGGCGATGTGCTCCTTCTTGGTGTCGACGATCCAGACGGCGCTGGGCACCTTCTGCATCTCGCGGATACCACCGAGGGTCTTCTCCAGCTTGGCCTTCTCACGCGAGAGGACCAGGAGCTCCTTCTTGGTGAGGCCGGAGGCGGCCACGTCCTCGAAGTCGATGAGCTCGAGCTCCTTCAGACGCTGAAGGCGCTTGTAGACGGTGGAGAAGTTGGTGAGCATGCCACCGAGCCAACGCTGGTTGACGTACGGCATGCCGACGCGCGTCGCCTGCTCGGCGATGGCCTCCTGGGCCTGCTTCTTCGTACCCACGAACATGATGGAGCCGCCGTGGGCGACGGTCTCCTTGACGAACTCGTAGGCGCGGTCGATGTACGACAGCGACTGGAGCAGGTCGATGATGTAGATGCCGTTGCGCTCGGTGAAGATGAAGCGCTTCATCTTCGGGTTCCAGCGACGGGTCTGGTGACCGAAGTGGACGCCGCTTTCCAGCAGCTCCCGCATCGTGACGACGGCCATGGCCGTACTCCTTGAGGTGCTCGGTTATCGCGATCGCAGGTTTGCGTTCGCGCCTGACGCCCCGACGCGCCGTGCCACGAGGGACCGAGGGGCGCGGCCACCATCTCGGAAGAGGGAGGTGGCGGGGCGTGCGAAGTCGACCCGGTGACCCGGATCGCCACAAGAAGTGTACGGGACCCGCCGGGTGCCGGGTGACGGCGATATCCACAACCGGCGAGTACTCCACAGGAGCGGTCCGTGATCCCCGGAATCCGGCCCTCCGGGAGAGCGTTGGTCCATGCGATTCCTGACCCTGCCGCCCCGCCCACCCGGCCCCCGCCGCTGGCGTGCGCCGATGTTCCTGCTGATCGCGGTCCTGCTGGCGGCGGCGCCGGTGACCTCGGCCGGTGCCCGGTTCCTGCCCGCCGCCCGGACCGGGGAGGCGCCGCCGGCGACGGCACCGGGCGCGGAGGCGCCCCCGTCGGCAGCCGGGCCGGACGAGGACGCGGAGGCAGGGGCGGGGGCGGGCGACGGGACGTTCGCGGAGCTGGACGGTGGCCCGGTCTGGCCGCTGGCCGGCCGCCCCGCGGTGGTACGGGGGTGGGAGCCGCCCGCCACCCCGTACGGGCCCGGCCACCGCGGCGTCGATCTGGCGGCCCGGCCGGGTGACGCGGTCCTGGCCGCCGCCACGGGCCGGGTCTCGTTCGCGGGGCGGGTGGCCGGGCGCGGGTCGCTCGTCGTCGAGCTGGCCGGGAGCGGAGCGCCCCCGCTGCGCACGACGTACGAGCCGGTACGGGCGCTGGTGGACAAGGGCGACGAGGTCGTCGCGGGGCAGCCGGTCGGGGTGCTGGAGGCGGGACCGTTCCACTGCGCCGCGGGCTGCCTGCACTGGGGGCTGCGGCGGGGCGACGCCTACCTGGACCCGCTCTCGCTGCTGCCGCGCGCACTCCTGCGGCGCGGGCCGTCACGGCTGCTGCCCGTGTTCGGGATGCCGGAACCGGGTGGAGCGACGGGGGCCGCCGCGCTCAGCCTCGTACGCCGCGCAGGATCATCGCGACGGCGGTGTCCGCGATGACGCCGGGCTCCTCCGCGACGCTCAGCTCGATACGGCGCACGGCAGCGTCCACCGATCCCTGCAGGAGCATCGCGGCGAGCCTGGGCTGCGTGTGGCCGAGGTCCCCCAGCGCGTCGACGATCATGGCGATCAGGCCGCCGTGCGCGGCCCTGATCTTCTCCCGGGCACCGGCGTCCAGCTCACTCGCGGAGATCGCGACGACCGCCCGGTGACGGCGGTCCCCGACGAGGTCGAGCTGGCGGCGCACATACGCCTCGATCTTCGCCTCGGGGGTCTCGGCGCGCTCCATCGCGTTCTCGACCTCGGCCGCCCAGACCGGGAAGTCGACGGCGCAGAGCTCTTCGACGACGGCGGCACGGGAGCGGAAGTACTCGTACACGGAGGACCGGGCGAGGCCCGTGCGCTCGGCGAGTGCGGGGAAGGTCAGCGCCTCCGTACCGCCCTCGGACAGCAGGGAGCGCGCGGCGTCCAGGAGGGCGCCGCGCTGCATGGTCCGGTGCTCGGCCACGGAGGCCGCTCGAATCCTGGGCACGCATCCACTCTACGGCGGCAGATGCCGGAGGGAAGGGCAGAGCGTCGGTCCGGGTGGCCGGAGGAAAGGGATCAGCCTCTCTCCGGGTGGCCGGAGGGGGACTTTCAGCGTCCGGCGTCGGCCAGTTTGGCCCGGAGCTGGAGCACGGATTTGGTGTGGATCTGGCTGACCCGGCTCTCGGTGACGCCGAGGACGTTGCCGATCTCCGCGAGGGTCAGGCCCTCGTAGTAGTAGAGGGTCACCACCGTCTTCTCCCGGTCGGGGAGCGTGTTGATGGCGCGCGCGAGCAGCCGTCTCAGCTCGCGGTCCTCGGCGACCTCGACCGGATTGTCGGCAGCGGTGTCCTCCAGGGTGTCCATCAGGCTCAGCCGGTCGCCGCCCTCGCCGCCGACGTGCAGCAGCTCTTCCAGAGCGACCACGTTGGCCAGGGACAACTGGCTGAAAACCGCGTGCAGTTCCTCCAGGGCGATGCCCATCTGCGAGGCGACCTCGGACTCGGAGGGGGTGCGCCGCAACTGCGCCTCCAGCGTGGCGTAGGCGCGCTCCACGTTCCGCGCCTTCTGCCGTACCGAGCGGGGGATCCAGTCGAGCGCCCGCAGTTCGTCGATCATCGCGCCGCGGATCCTGGTGATCGCGTACGTCTCGAACTTGATGGCCCGCTCGATGTCGAACTTCTCGATGGCGTCGATCAGTCCGAAGACTCCGGAGGAGACGAAGTCCGCCTGCTCGACGTTGGAAGGCAGTCCCACACTCACCCGGCCCGCGACGTACTTGACGAGCGGCGAGTAGTGCAGGATCAGCTGCTCCCGCAGCCGCTCGTCGCCGGTGCTCTTGTAGGAACGCCACAGTTCGTCGAGCGAGGAGGGGGCGGGAGGGCGCACAGTGCCACGCGCAACCGGTGGTACTGCCGCGCGGTCAGACCCGGAGGTGTGCTGGGGCATGTGGTGCCTTGAGCCGTTCTGCCGTGAAGTGCTGGGGGACCTTTGTCTGGGGCGGAATCCTTGTGAGCGTAGCGTGACTGCGGTGTCGCAGTCCGCACAGGAGCGGAGATCCGGGCGGCGCGATTGCGTTCTGCCGTTCACGCCGCCCGCACCCGCCGGGAGCCGGAGCCGTCACCGTGGGCGAGGGCCCCCGACAGGTCACCGATCGATCGTGCGAGGTCATCGGCCTTACCTTTTCACCCGAATGCTCCAGGTCAAGAACCGCCTCGCCGTACGTCGCCGTCGCAGGGTGACGGACGCGTCAACCGCCAGCCGTCGCCCTCGCGTTCGACGAACCCCAGTGAGTGCAGTTCGTACAGGCGGGCGAGCGTTTCGTCGGCGGACGTCCCGGCGCCGCGGGCCAGGTCACGGGGGCCGGCCAGGCCGTGGTACGGGAGGGCGTCGAGGACCCTCGCCGCCTCCGGGTCCAGCCGGTCCCGGGGCAGCACCGGGCCGCGCCGGTCCGGTGCGAGGTCGCCGATCTCCCCGATCAGCTCGGCGACTTCGGAGGCGTCGGTGACCAGCACGCCCTCACCGCGCAGCAGTTCGTGGACACCGGCCGACAGTCCACTGGTGGCGGGCCCCGGCACCCCCATCACGAACCGGCCGAGCCGCTGGGCCTGACGGGCGGTGACGAGGGAACCGCTGCGGTACTCGGCCTCCACCACGACCGTTCCTCTGGTCAGGGCGGCGATCACGCGGTTGCGCTGGACGAACCTGCTGCGGGTGGGATGGGAGCCCGGCGACAACTCCGCTACCACGAGACCCTGTTGTGCCACCCTCCCGATCAACTCCGCGTGTCCTCGCGGATAGGTGACGTCGACGCCGCAGGCCAGCACCGCCGCCGTCGCGCCGCCCACGGCCAGGACCCCGCGGTGCGCCGCTCCGTCCACACCGAACGCGGCACCCGACACCACCACCCAGCCGCGCTCCGCGAGCCCGGCGCCGAGGGTCGCCGCCATGTGCGCCCCGTACGGCGTGCAGGCCCGCGCACCGACCACCGCGACCGAGCGCAGGGCCCACAGCCGCAGGTCCGGCCGGCCCCGCACCCAGAGCCCGACGGGCCGCGCGTCCCCCAGGTCGTCGAGCTGGCTCGGCCACTCCCGGTCCCCCGGGCAGACGAGGCGCCCGCCCAGGGCGGCCACCGTCGACAGGTCCCGCTCGGGCTCGGCCGCCGCCGCCCGGAGCCGGTAGCCCTCCAGCCGTACGGCGGTCATCCCCGGCAGCCTCTCCGCGGAGCCGTCCGCGACGCGGAGCGCCCGTAACAGCTCGACGGGCCCGTCCTGCCGCAGCCAGGCCCCCGCGCGCTCGTCCCCCGGCTCCAGCACCCGCGTCAACGCGGCCCTCGCGAGCCGCTCGGGCTCCAGCCCCTCTGCCTGACCCGACTCCGCGGTCTCCGTCCCCCTCACCGTGCCCCCGCCTCCATCGATGCCCCGCGCTGGATGCCGGTCCGCAGCTCCAGGGCGACCGCGATGTCGTGGGCCTCCGGCCGGGGAGCGCCCCTCAGGTCGGCCACCGTCCAGGCCACCCTCAGCACCCGGTCCAGCCCCCGGGCCGTGAGGATGCCGCGCTCCAGGTCCCGCTCCGCCGCGGCCACCGCCCCGGGGGCCGCCAGCAGCCGGGTCCGCAGCTCATGGCCGGGCACCTCGCTGTTGGTCGTCCACGGCGTCCCGGCCAGCCGCTCCGCCGCCCGCGCCCTGGCCTCCCCCACCCGCGCGGCGACCGCGGCCGTCGGCTCGCCCCGGCCGCCCTGCTCCAGCAGAGCCGCGCGGTCGACCGGCTCCACCTCGACCCGCAGGTCCACCCGGTCGATGAGGGGGCCGGACAGTCGCGCCTGGTAGCGGCGGACCACCGAGGGCGGGCACTCGCAGCCCGCGCCGGTGAGGGTGTGCCGTCCGCAGGGACACGGGTTGGCGGCCAGCACCATCAGGAACCGGGCGGGCAGCCGCACCACCCCCGCCGACCGCGCCACCACCACATGGCCCGACTCCAGTGGCTGGCGCAACGCGTCCAGGGCCTTGCCCGAGAATTCGGGCGCTTCGTCCAGAAAAAGCACCCCTCGATGGGCGAGCGAGACCGCCCCTGGCCTAGGCATCCCGTTGCCTCCGCCTACCAGGGACTGCATGGTCGCCGAGTGGTGCGGGGCGCAGTAGGGCGGCCGGGAGACGAGTGGTTCACCCGGGGGGAGGATGCCCGCCACGGAGTGGACCGCCGTCACTTCGAGGGATTCCTGCCGGGTCAGCGGCGGCAGGACCGTCGAGAGCCGCTCGGCCAGCATGGTCTTGCCCGCACCGGGCGGGCCCGAGAACAGCAGATGGTGTCCCCCCGCCGCGGCCACCTCCAGAGCCTTGCGGGGGCGCAGCTGTCCCGCGACGTCCGCCAGGTCCGGGGTGTGCCCCTCGCCACGCGAGGAGGCCTGGGCCAGGCCGGCGCCGAGGCCGGTGCCCGGGACCATGAGCCCGGCGAGCATCGCGTCGGGGCGCCCCCGGTCGCCGCCGGGCTCGTCTGGGACCGGTTCGTCGCAGAGGACGGCGATGAGCTGGCGCAGACTCCGGACGCCGAGGACCGAGACTCCCGGCACCAGGGCGGCCTCCCCTGCCGTCTGCTCGGGCACGACGACCTGCTGGTATCCGGCTTCGGCCGCCGCGAGGACGGCCGGCAGCACGCCCCGTACGGGGCGGACCCGGCCGTCCAGCCCCAGTTCGCCGATCATCACCACATCAGCGATGGAGGCGGGGTCGATCCGCTCCGCCGCACCGAGGACCGCGCACGCGACGGCGAGATCGAACCCACGAAAAAGGCGCCCTTAAAGGGCGCCGCTTTCTCGTATCGCTTGTAGTTCAGAGGGGTGGGTGACCGGTCGGCTCTTCGTCCGTCTCCGGGCGTAGCCAGCAGCCCGACCTGGTCGCGTGATCCAGATGCTGGTTCCACTCCTTCACCAGCGCTTCGCTCATCTCGCCGCGGCGGACGCAGATCACGGTGTCGTCACCGCGCACGACTTCCACCATGGCCCTGCCGTCGGGTACAAGATCACTGAGCACAATACGGGCGCTCCCGGTGTGTGCCGCTCCGCCACCTTCGGACATCTGACCCCCATGTGTGTGCCCTGCCGCCGCGTCGTTCGCTCGTTAGTTCGATCGCCCCAGCTTTGTGCAGGTTACCGGAATCTCATGCCCGCCAGGCAGACCGTAATGGTGCCGCACTGAACAGGTTCTGACTACCGTCAGCGCGCAAGCACTACGGTACGTACAAGCGGAGGCCATGGCATATGCCGGAGCGTCACTCCGGTGGCGCGATGGCATCAATGAGGCGACGCAGCTGCTCCAGCTGCTCCGGACTCATACGGTCCGCTCGCCGCACCAGAGCGCGCGCCTCATGCGACTCCGACCAGACCGTGTCGATGCCGAAAAACTGGGCCCCGGCCGCATCCTGCACTGCCCCGAGCGACAGCTCCAGCGCGGCCGCGAGCGCGCGCAACTGGGGGTACTGGGGCGGGATGACCGGCTGCCCCTTCTCCAGACGGTCGATCCACGAGTACTTCAGCAGTGGTTCGCCGGCGTCAGGGTCAACCGTCCGGTCCTGAACGGCCCGGAGGCTGAGCCGTAGCTCCTGCCGGCGGGCGCGCACGAGGTCGGACAGGTCCGTCCGCGCGGGTGCGTCGTGTTCGGCCATGAGGTTCATCCTGCCACTCCGTGTCATGTCATGAGCGTGGGGGTGTTCATGTGACTGAGGGGGAATGCCCGACATTCCCCCTGGTGGCGCCGCTAGGTCATCTCACGCGCCGAACAGAGTGTCCACGATATGCAACACCGACGCCAGGGCGCACTGGCGCAATGGCCGGTTCCGAATCCCACTGTTGCAGGAGATGGACATGACGTTCATCGTGTGCGACGCTTCTCCTGTCCAACCAGAACAACACCCTGTTGTAAGAGGTTGATGTGAGCGAAGACGTCAGCGCGAAATACACCCTGGTCAGCCGGGACTTGCTGCGCACCCTGATGCGACGTACGGGCACCGGCGAGCGGACCACCACCCGCCAGCTGGCGGCGGACATCGGCATCGCCCACGGCACCATCGGCGGTCTGCTGACTGGCGCAGTCCAGGTGGTACCCGAGTCCACGGCGGTTGACATCGCGGCGCGTATCGGGGTCGACCTGCTGGTTCTTTTCGTCCCCGTCTGCCGCGCCAACCAGGCGCCGCTGGCCATCGTCACCGCTGCGGACACGGCATGAGCACGCCGCCGTTCGACCGGGCCGCCGCTGAGCGCCGCCTCGGCCCGACGGTACTGGCGTCCATCGGTCGCCTTGTCGACGAGGCGCCGCCGCTGAGCACCGAGCAGCTGGAGCATCTGCGACTTGCGTTCGATTCGGCCCGCGCTGCTGCGGGCCCTCGGTCTCGGCCGGCTCAGGCCGCCTGATCCACCTCATGAAAGCGGGGCCGCCGGACGCGCATCCGGTCGACCCCGACGACAGCCTCACCCATCAGAGAGACGAGGACATCGTGTCCGTACAGAGTATCCGTCCCACGGACTTGCCTGCCGGTCACCGGCGCACGGTCCATGTGGACGTGCCCATGCCCCGGCCGACGACGGTCGCGTGCACGTTCCGGGCTGCGGCCCGGCTGCTCGCGGCGAACGGCCTGTACCAGGGCGGGGACTACTTCCCGAACGCCCTGTCCGACAAGGACACCCCGTACTCCTCGCGGCCGCTGTCGATCCCGGCGGCGTTGCGGTGCGCGGTGAAGGGTGACCCCCGGTCGTACTCGCTGCTCGCCGAAGAGGCCGTGGCCGTCCTCGCGCTGCGGCTGGAGGTCGACGGGGAGGGCCCGGAGTTCGGGGACCTGTTCGACCTGGAGGACCACGTCGACGACTGGGCCGAGGTGGACGGGCGTACGACGGAGTGCGCGGTCGCGGTGCTGTACGCGGCGGCTGACGCCACGGCGGTGGCCCTGTGAACGCGCGGCGTGTGGCTGCGGCGGCTGGTGTGGTGTGCGCGGCGCAGAAGCAGCGGAACACCGCCACGGGTATCGCGGCGGCGTTGGAGGCGGCGGGGTTGTTGCAGTCCCCGGAGTCAGCGGCCGAGCTGGTGGCCCTGCGCGAGGACCGGGACGGGTTCCGGACGCAGCGCAACTCGGTCTTCAAGACCAACGAGGAACTGCTGATCCGGGTGGAGCGCGCCGACTTGGAGCGGCTCCAGGTGGAGAACGAGAACCGGACGCTGACCCGGCGGGTCGCCGAGCTGGAGGCGCAGGCCGAGAAGACCGCCGCGTTCTGCGCCCAGCGGGCCGAGTACGTCACCAACCTTCGCGCGTTCGTCGAGGGCGGCGAGCACGACTACTACCGGTGGACCGGTCACGCGGAAGCGCGGCGTCAGCTGTCGCAGTCGCTCGGCCTGCCGGTGGGCTGGCCCGCCGAGGACAAGCAGAGCACCCCGCCCGCCCCCGCCGAGGACCCGCACGACTCCCCGCTGCACCACACGTACGCGGTGGGCCGCGACCTCCCCGAGGGCGGTGCCCTGTGAGCGCGAACCGTGAGCCCGTGCCGGGCCGCTACTACCCGGGAAACACCCCGGGTTGGGTGACGCTGGACGTCGCCGCCCTGGTCGACAACAACACCCACGACCTCCTCGACCTCCTCGGGAGCGACGAGTTCTTCGAGCGGTTCATCGCGCTGAACTCCGCCCCGATCGACGGGGAGCAGGACACGGACCGCCTCGACTTCGAGCAGCTGAAGGACGAGCTGCTCGAGCGCCTCGCGACCCGCGTCCGGATGACGGGCCAGCAGGCCCGCCGTGTGGGTGCCCGGGTGTACCGGCTGGGTGTGCAGGTGTCCGCCGAGGCGGACGCCGTGGACACGCCGGACGTCCCGGCTGTGTCGCTGGCCAAGGCGCCGATGCAGCGGGACCGGAGGGCGTCATGAAGATCACCAACCGCGACGACTGGCGCGTGATCATCGAGATCCGCCCCCGCTACACCCACACCCACATCAGCGCACTCGGCTTCACCAACCTCGACTACGACCTCGACGGTGAGATCGACGGCGACCCCTTCGAGCTCACCATCGCCCCCCGGTCGCTCGGTGACCTCGGCCCCGGCCTGTCGGTGGGCGACCGCCTCGCGAGCCGCGACATTGACGCCGCGTACAAGCGCCGCTGCGAGGCGATGCTCGCCGAGCTGCTCCGCGCTCCCCATGTGCAGAGCGGACGGGTCACCTACACCGAGACGCACACGTGCTCGCACTGCTGGCTGGTCTGGGAGGAACTGACCGCCGACGAGGCGGCCGACGACTCGACCAACCAGGACAAGCGCAGCGTCGAGGGCGAGCCGGTGTGCTGCGGCAAGGCCATCGCCGAGTTCCGCAGCGAGCGCGGCATCCCCGCCGTACAGCAGGACGGTGCCGCATGAACCCCACCTGCCCGCGCTGCCGCCGCACCTTCGAAGGCTGCACCTGCACCGGAGGCATCGCGATCAGCTGCGTCGCCGCGCTCGCTCTCACCTTCTACGCGCTGCTCGCCGTCGCCGCGTTCGTCACCCTCGGGAGGGTCCTGTGACCAACACCGCGCTGGCCGGGGCGAACACCGCCCCGGCCGCCGGCCGCCGCCGCAAGGCGACCCCGGCACCCACCGGACCCGACCGTATCCCCAAGCCCTCCCAGGGGTGGTACCGCGACAAGGTCACCGGCGAGAAGTACCGCCGCGTCACCACGATCCTTTCGCAGGGCTCCACCAAGGGCGACGTCCTTTCCCGGTGGGCCGCGAACCTCGTCGCCGAGACCGCGTTCGCCCACCTGCCCCAGCTCGTCGCCTCCTCCCGACGGCCCGAGACCCGCACCGAGATGTACGACTGGCTGCGCCGCGCCCCGCTCCGCAAGAAGGACGAGCGCGCGGACATCGGGTCGGCCGTCCACTCCATCATCGAGGCGCACGTACTCGGTGAGCCGATGCCCGCCGGCCTGGTCGACGACCCGGAGATGGCCCCGTACCTGGCGAACTTCCTGCGGTTCGTCGAGGACTGGCAGGTCACCTTCGAGGCGTCGGAGATGGTCGTCGGCAACCGCACCGCCGGATACGCCGGGACCCTCGACTACCTGCTCCGCTCGCCGCTGATCGCCGCCGAGTTCGAGGTACCCGCCGGCACGGTGCTGATGGGCGACACGAAGACCGGCGGGGAGCTGGACGTCAAGGGCGTCTACCCCGAGGCCGCGTTGCAGATGTCCGCGTACCGCAAGGCCGAGGTCGCATGGCTGCGGGACGGATCGACCGTGCCGATGCCCGCCACCCACTCCACCGGGGTGGTGCTCCACCTTCGGCCAGAGGGTTACCGGCTCATCCCCGTCGCGTGCGGCAACGACGTGTTCGCCGCGTTCCGCATCGTTCAGCAAGCCGCCGACTGGGTGTCCGGCCTGTCCAAGACCGTCGTCGGCCAGGCCCTCGCCCTGCCCACCATCGAAGAGAAGGCTGCTGCCTGATGCCCATCATCAACCTCCAGATGCGGATGCGTCAGCTCGGAGAGATCCGCCTCGGCCACGTCGTGGCCGGCACCACCAAGAACAACAAGGCCTACACCCGCCCGGCCAAGCTCAACCACTTCCGCTTCACCAGCCCGTCCCGCGAGATCCTCACCTCCGTCGCCGAGCTGTACGGCGGCGAGGTGCAGCCCTGGACCCCCGCGAACGGCGGGCCCTCCGAGTTCGAGGTGTACTCCACCACCAACCGGCTGCCCGTCCTCATCCCCCCGCGCGACGCCGTGTCCCAGTGGTACGAGCTGTACGCCGGATCGAAGTGCCAGCGCCGCTGTGACGGCGTCACCGAGTACAAGCGTGACCGGCCGTGCCTGTGCGACCCGGACAACCGCGAGTGCAAGATCACGACCCGGGTCAACGTCATGCTCCGCGACGTGCCCGCCCTCGGCCAGTGGCTCCTCATCACGAAGGGCTACTACGCCGCGACTGAACTGCCCCCGGCCGCCGAGCTGCTGGCCAAGGCCGGCGGGTACGTCGCCGGATGGCTCGGCATGGAGGAGAAGCTCGTCCAGCGGGACGAGGGCCCGGCCCGGTTCATGGTCCCGACGCTGGACGTGGAGATCACCCCGACCGCACTGATGGCGGGGAACATCACCGGCGGCACCCCGGCGGTGGCTTCCGGCCCCGAGCGGGTCGCGATCACCGGCGGGCGCCCGGACTACGCGGCGCTCGCCGCGGTGGCCACGACCCCGGCGGCAGTACGCGAGCTGTACGAACAGGCCGTGGCCGCCGGGCACATGGACAAGGCGCTCGCTGGCACGCTGACCGCGAAGGCGGCCGCGCTCGGGGCGCCGGTGAAGACCACGGAGCAGGCGCCCGAGGACGGCCCGCACCCGGACGACGTACAGCGGCTCCTCAACCCGGCCGACTACGGAGACGCTCCGCCCGACGAGGACGGGGCGATCGACGCCGAAGTCATCGAGGACGACGACGTCGAAGACCTCTGGTTCCGCATCATCGCCGCCGCCGGCGTCCACGGCATGACGACCGACGAGGTCGAGACCGAGTTCGCCCGGACCAACGGCGGACAACTCCCCGCCACCGCCGCGGCGCCCGCGCTCCGCACGTTCCTCACCTCCCTGAAGGGCAGCCGCTCATGAGCTGGCACCTCGGCCGCATGTGCGGCTTCGACCTCGAAACCACCGGACCCGACCCA
This sequence comes from Streptomyces sp. NPDC006261, assembly GCF_040613515.1. Taxonomy (NCBI): domain Bacteria; kingdom Bacillati; phylum Actinomycetota; class Actinomycetes; order Kitasatosporales; family Streptomycetaceae; genus Streptomyces; species Streptomyces sp. NPDC006261. The sequence goes on along the minus strand of NZ_JBEXSI010000004.1, from coordinate 104,567 downwards.
CTGACCGCCCGCATCGTCACCGCCTGCATCGTCCAGGCCGGCGACAACCAGCCCGTACAGACCGCGAACTGGCTCACCGACGTCGACGGCCAAGAGATCCCCGACGAGGCCGCCGCCATCCACGGCGTCACCACCGCCCGCGCACACGCCGAAGGTGTCGACCTCCGGCAGGCCGTCGAGGAGATCCTCGGAGCCCTCTCGCAAGTCATCCTCTCCGGGGTCCCGGTCGTCGCCATGAATGCCCGCTACGACCTCACCCTCCTGGACCGCGAGGCCGAACGGTACGGGCTGGACCCGCTGCCCGCCCCGCTGGTGATCGACCCGTTCGTCATCGACAAGCAGGTCGACAAGTACCGCAAGGGCAGCCGCAAGCTCACCGCCCTGTGCGACCACTACCAGGTCCCGATCGGTGACGCGCACACCGCGGACGCCGATGCGATCGCCGCGTGCCGCGTCGCGTGGCGGCAGGGCACCATGCACCCCCCGCTCGTCGCGATGGGCCTGGAGCAGCTGCACCGGGCGCAGGTGGAGTGGGCGGCCGAGCAGGCCGCGTCGCTCCAGGCGTACTTCCGCAAGAAGGACCCGGCTGCCGTCGTCGAGGGTGCCTGGCCGCTCATCCCCCGCCAGAGGGGTGGAAGCGCATGATCACCCCCACCCTGTTCGACCAGACTCCCGCGGCCGGGCTGAGCCCCAGCCCGGCCGCGGTGACCCAGCCCCTCGTCATCGGCCTCGACCTTTCCCTCACCTGCACGGGGGTGGCCGGCGCCGGATGGTCCGACATCATCCGCACCAAGCGGCGCGGTGACGACCGGCTTCACTACCTGGTCACCGCCGTCGGCGACATGGTCAAGCGTGCCGACCTCGTCGTGATGGAGGGCCCGTCGTTCGGGCACGGGGCAATGGCCGGGCACGAGGAGCTGGCCGGGCTGCGGATCCTCGTCCGCCAATACTGCTACCGGCACCGCATCCCGTACGGCGTCGTCCCCCCGAGCTCGCTGAAGATGTTCGCAACCGGCCGCGGCAACGCCACCAAGGGCGAGGTCCGTTCGGGGGTCGCGGACCGGTATGGGCACCACACCGAGGGTATCGGCAGGTACGACCAGGCCGACGCGTACACGGCGATGGCGATGGGCCTGCACCACCTGGGGCACCCGCTCGCGCCGGTGCCGGAGAAGGCGCTCAGCGCGCTGGCCGGGTGCGCGTGGCCGGAGATCGTGGCGGTGGCCAGGTGAAGCTCACTGAGGCGGACCTCATCGTCGAGGGGTTCCACGGCCCGGGCGGCTGGGCCGAAGGCCGGCGCATCCTCGGCCTCATCACCACCCGAGCCATCGGCCTGGAGTGGGACGCCAATGCCTGCGCCACCGCGAAAGCCGCCGGGCACACCGTGGTCCGGTGCGATGTCTCCACCATGCCCACCGCCCCGCTCCGAGGCCGGGTCGTCGGCAAGGTCGACAGCGCCCCCTGCCAGCCCTGGACGAAGGGCGGCCACCGGCTCGGCCTCCTGGACCAGCCGGTGGTGCACCAGGCCGTCGAAGACCTAGCGCGCGGCCGCGACACCCGGGCCCAGCTCCTCACCACGTGCAAGGACCCCCGCAGCCTGCTCGCCGCCGAGCCGATGCGCTGGCACCACGACCTCCGGCCCGAGTGGATCGCCATGGAGGAGGTCCCCGCGGTCCTGCCCCTGTTCCAGCAGTACGCCCAGCACCTCCGTGCCTGGGGCTACAGCGTGTGGGTCGGCGTCCTCAACGCCGCTGACTACGGGCTCGGCCAGACCCGACGGCGGGCCATCCTCATCGCCTCCCGCACCCGGGACGTCACCGCCCCAGCCCCCACCCACACCGAGCACCCGGCCGACGGCCTGTTCGGCGACCGGCTCCTGCCGTGGGTCACCATGGCCGACGCCCTCGGCTGGGGCTACACCCAGCGCCCCGCGCCCACCATCACCGGCGGCGGCACCGACACCGGCGGCGCCGAACCCTGGTCATCCACCAGCCGCCGGGCCATGCGCGCAGCCATGGACAACCCCGGGCACTGGGCGCACCACAAGCCCGCCCCGACCGTCACCGGGACCGTCGGCCACGTCGGCGGGAAGCAGGCCGGCGGGCACCTCAACCTCACCGTCGAGGAAGGCGTCGTCCTCCAAGGCTTCCGCGCCACCTACCCGCTTCAGGGCAATAAGGGCCAGCGGTCCCTCCAGGTCGGCAACGCAATACCCCCGCTGTTCGCCGCGCACGTCCTGTCCGCCGCCACCGGGGTCCCGCTCCAAGCCGAAGCAAGGGCAGCGGCATGAGCGCATACCCGCTGCCCGACGGCCGCGCCATCACCGGCGCCCTCTCCACCAAGTTCGGCCGCCAGACCCGCGACGGCCGATGGGTCGAACAGCCCGCCGCGAAATACGAGTGCCTCCTCTGCGAGACCACCGAGACCGTCCAGGGCGCCGACAAGGTCCAGCACTTCACCCAGACCATCCGCATCACCCACCCGGCTACCTGCCCGGGACACCCCACCCAGCAAGGAGCACGAGCCGCATGAGCTACCAGAAGATCGACGCCGACATCAAGTTCGACTCCAAGGTCCTCACCGACGTCGCCGAAGCCCTCGAACCGTACGCCGACCAGATGTTCAAGAACCGGCAGGGCCGGTGGATGGCCGTCGTCGAACTCGCCCACGTCGAGCGCACCGAGCCCGGCCCCGAAGAGGACAAGGCCCCCGCCGTCAAGGTCCGCGTCGTCGGCATCGAGGTCGCCGGAGACGAGATCAGCGGCGGCCGGCTCCGCGGCATGCAGCGCGAGATGTACGACCGGCGCACGTCCGGCGGCACGTTGTTCGAGTCCGAGCAGCAGAGCGCCTGATGGCCCGCAGCCGGGGCACCACCCCCACCCGCCCGTGCCCCGGCTGCGGTACCACCCTCATCACCCAATGGGTCGGCCGCGTCGCAGCCCTCCGCATCACCGCGGCGACCACACCCATCACCCCCCGCGAAGAAGCCGAACAGCGCACACCGCACCGGCTCACCTGGTGCCTGGTCACCGGCCCCCACCGGGCCCCCGAACTGCGCTTCCGCTGCCCCTCCCGCAACTGCGCGCACGACGTCGTGATCGAGCACCACTGCCAGCCCGAGCCCACCACCCTTTTCTGATCGGAGCCCGCACCGTGGAGAACGTCCGCCACCTGGAACCCCGCGACCAGCCCAGCGCCCCCGCCATCGTGGACGCAGAGCTGGACGTCATCGGCGGATGCATGCACTACCCCCGATACATCCCCGCCGTGCGCACCATCCTCCAGGGCTCCGACTTCCTGCGCCCCGCCCACGAACTCATCTGGGCCGCCGTCGTACACCTCGCCGACCACGGCGAACCCACCACCACCCTCGCCGTCCAGATGGAACTGGAACGCCGCAAGGAGCTCACCCGCGCCGGCGGCCCCAACTACCTCCTCCAGGTCGCCGACCACGTCGGAAGCGACCCCGGATACTGGGCCGCCAAGGTGCGCGAAGCCGCCGACCTCCGCGCCGAAGCCGACCTCGGCCGCCGCATCGTCCAGCAGGCCACCGCCCCCGACGCCGAACCCGGCCAGGCCGTCACCTTCATCGACGACTACCTCCAGCGGCAGAAGGAACGCGCCGCCGGCCGCTCCGGCGACCCCGCCGACGCCCTCCTCGCCGAACTCCTCGACGCCTCCAGCCTCGACAACATGCCCGCCCTGGAACCCCTCGTCGGGGACCTTCTCCACCGCGACACCCTCGCCCGGATCATCGGCCCGTCCGGGCACATGAAGAGCTTCGTCACCATCGACATCGCCGGACACGTCGGCACCGGCATGCACTGGCACGGCCACCACGTCCAGCAGGGCACCGTCGTCTACCTCGTCGCCGAAGGCGCCCGCGGCATCCGCAAGCGCGTCCGCGCCTGGGAGAAGCACTACGGGCTGAAGATGGAGAACGTCCTCTTCCTGCCCCGCCCCGTCCAGACGCGCGGCCCCGAGTGGGACACCCTCATCGAGGCCATGCGCCGACTCCAGCCAGCCCTGATCGTCATCGACACGCAGGCCCGCGTGTCCGTCGGCGTCGAGGAGAACTCCAACACCGAACTCGGCATCGTCGTCGAGCGGATGGACGACCTCCGCCGCGCCACCGAAGCGTGCGTCCTCGTCATCCACCACACCGGGCACGTCGGCGACCACGGCCGCGGCGCCTCCGCCGCCAAGGGTGCGTTGCAGTCCGAGATGCACGTCTCGAAGAAGGGCGACAACGCGCAGAACATCGTCGTCACGATGAAGGTCGGCAAGCAGAAGGACGACGAAGAAGGCACCGACCTCCAGTGGGCTCTGAAGGTCGTCACCCTCGACGGCGAGACCAAGGCCGACGGCCGGCCCGTTACCAGCGTGGTCCTGGCATCCCTCGACACCCGCCCTCGCGCCCTGGAACCCGGCACACCCGAGTGGCTGGTGGCACGTCTCGACAGGGACGGCGTGGACGGCACATGGGGTGCCCCGCGAGTCATCCGCTGGTGCGCGGACCGAGGTATCCAGATGTCCAAATCGAAGATCGAAACGGCTCTCAAGATCCGCAAATCGCGGGGTTCGTTCGAGCCGCTGATGGCCTCCGAAAACCTCCCCGGAAACCTCCCCGGTGCAACTTTCAACAAACCTCCCCAGCCCAAACCGGGGAGGTCCGGGGAGGCAGACGAAAACCGCAGGTCAACTATCCCCCCGCAGAACGGGGAGGCCGCGGGGAAGCCCATAAACGAACCTCCCTCCCCGGCTCCCCTCTCTAGGGAGCAGGGAGGTCGGGGAGAGGGGGGTGAAAAAGACCCCTCCGACACCCCTCTCTGCACCATCTGCGGCACCGAACTCCAGCCGCTGAGAGCCGACCGCGGATACGACACCCACCTCGGCTGCGACCCCACCTCCGGCAGCCACCCCGCCGCATAGCCCACCAGCCGGCGGCCACCGGGCCGCCCCTGTCCCCGCCACCGAGGAGCCCCTGATGCCCACCACCCCTGACCACCCCACCGACCAGCTGCGCGCCGCTATCGCCCAGGCGATGGCCCTGCGTGATGGCCACCCCGAGTGGCCCGTCCAGTACGAGGACGACGAGCTTGCCTACCTGCGCCGGTCCGACGCCGTCCTGTCCGTGCTGCCCGCGCCTGCCCTGGCGGTGGCCCGGCAGCTCCTCGGCACCAGCACGGGCGAGGACGGCCGCTGCCCGGTGATGACCGACGGCGGCCGGTGCGAGAAGGACGCCGACCACCGTGCTGGCCGCTGGCCGGACGACCCGCACGTCCCCGCCGCCCCGCCCGCGCCTGCCGACCGGGCCGCCGTGCTCAACGAGGTGGCCACGCAGTACGAGCAGCTGCTCGCGGACATCGGCGCGGACACCGCGCAGGACCCGCGCTACTGGACCGGAGTCCAGCACGTCACCCTCGGCCTCCGCCGTCTGGCCGGTGAGGCTGCCGCCGGGGTGCAGCCGACCACCGAGGGCGAGGCGCCGCTCGCGACCCAGTGCACGTACTGCTGGCTGGAGATCGAGGACCGGGGCGACCCCGGGTTCGGCACGTACACGCCCCGCTGGGTCCACATCCCCGGCGGCTACCAGACGTGCAACCCGCAGCAGCCCAACAGCCCCCGCGCCACCCCGCCCGCTGTCCCTGCCGCGCCCGAGGAGACCCGGTGATCACGCCCTACTACCGCGACGAGCACATCACCCTCCTCCACGGTGAAGCCCGCGACCAACTGGCCACCCTGCCCGACCACTCCGTCGACGCCGTCGTCACTGACCCCCCGTATGAGATCGGGGTGGCCGGCCAGGCGTGGGACTCCACCGGCATCGCCTACAGCACCCCCATGTGGGCCGAGTGCCTCCGCGTACTCAAGCCCGGCGGGCACCTGCTCAGCTTCGGGGCGCCGCGCACCTACCACCGAATGGTCGTGGCCGCCGAGGATGCAGGCTTCCGGGTCATCGACCAACTCGACTGGGTCTACACCCACGGCAAACCGAAGGGCACCGACCTCGCGCGGGTCATAGACCGCCACCGCGACGACCGCGAGCAGGTGCTGCAGGTGACCGCCTGGCTCAAGACGGCCCGCGACGCAGCCGGGTGGACCAACCGGCAGATCGACGCCCTGTTCGGGTTCTCCGGCATGGGCGGCCTGTGGACCACCCAGGGCAAAGCCGCGATCATCCCTACCGACGATCAGTGGACCCGCCTCCGGGACGCGATCCGGTGCGACGACACCGAGATCCTGCCGGTCGTCGCCCAGCTCAACGCCCGCAAGCGCACCGTCGGGGAAGCATTCGCACAGCGGCAGGTCATCAGCCGGCAGCAGGGCACCGCCCGCACCGCCGGCCTGTACGGGGCGATGTCCGAGGACCGGATCAAGTCCCGGGCCCACAGCGGCGAGGCCCGCCGCTGGGAGGGCTGGAACACCCAGCTCAAGCCCGCCCATGACCCGATCCTTCTCGCCCGCAAGTCCACCGGCTACGACTCCCTCGTTGGCGGCCTGCTGCGCCACGGTGTCGGCGGTCTCAACGTGACCGCCTGCCCGGCTTCCGGGGGCGGCTACCCGACGAACATCCTCCTCGGCCACGGCTGCCCGCCCGGCGGGTGCCTGCCCGGGTGCCCCGTCCGCGAGACCGGGGACTCCGCCCGGTCGTTCCCCGTGTTCCGCCTGGAGTCTCGCACCCCGGCTCGTGAGCGCGTCGAGGTCGACGGGGTCCGGCACGACACCCCGAAACCCCTCGCCCTGATGCGGTACCTGGTCCGCCTCATCACCCCGCCCGGCGGGACCGTGCTGGACCCGTTTGCCGGGTCGTCCACCACCCTGCTCGCCGCCCGCGACGAGGGCATGCACGCCATCGGGATCGAGCGGCACGAACCGTACTGCCGTCTGTCCGCCGCCCGCCTGTCCGAGCCGTACAGCGTCGGCCTGTTCGACGCGACCGCCTGACCCCCGCCCCTGCTGCCGGGTGATCCCGGCCCAACCACGGAGACCCACATGACCGACAGAACCATGCGCCAGATCCGAGAGGGCCTCGGCTACGCCACCCCCGGCGTCCCCGACGCCACCATCCAGACCACCGAGTACGAGGTGTCGATTCTCCCCGAGGGCGACATCAACCGGTCCGTCTTCACGATCACCGTCCAGTACCGAGGCGAAGGCCGATGGGCCGTTACCCGGCTCGGTTCCTGCCTCGGAACCGACGGCCAGTGGGAGTTCGGGATCAAGGGGTACGACCGGGGCGACGACTGGCTCGCCGCGCACCGGTTCGACCTCACCACCGCGCTCCGCCTCGCTCGGAAGGCGGCCCCGGGCGTCACCGTCAACGGGCGCACCGCGCTGGACGCGTACCGCGCGACATACCCGCCCGCCTGACCGCCTGTCTGCTGTGTGGCCGCCCCACCACAGGCGGCCACCCTGGCCCCGGAAGGACCACCCGCCATGGCCGAAGTCGCCGCTTACCGCAACCTCGCCGAGCAGCGATCCATCGCCCTCGACTACCTCGAAGACCCTGCCGCCGACATCCCCGACGGCACCCGACGCTTCCTCCTCGCCCTCCTCGACGACGGCCGCCTCCACGGGCCCCTCTGCGGCAAGACCACCGCGACCTCCGGCACTCAGTACCCGCCCTGCGCCCGCCCCGCCGGACACCCCGAGGCGTACTGCCGCGACGCCGACCACCGGGCGCACTTCATCGCCACCGAGGTCTCCCGTTGACCACCCAGCCCGAGCGCCTGCACCACCTCCTCGACCGGGCACGGCGCGGCGTCATCCTCCCCGCCGAAGGGGAGCAGCTCGCCGAGATGGTCGGCCTCCTCGTCGCCGCCCAGTGCACCGACCGCCGCGACATCTGCGACCGCTACCACCTGCCCCCGGTGGCCGGCTGCCCGTACCCCCGATGCCGGGCCGCCCTGGGCCGTGAGCAGCGCGCAGCCACCGCCTGACCCCACCAACTGACCGCCCAGTACAACGCCCGCCGAGGAGCGACCATGATCACCCTGCCCGAGTTCCTCGACGGAACCACCCCCCACTGCACCCCCAACACCGCCCACCTCTTCGACAGCACCGACCCGAAGGACGAGGAGCAGGCACGGGCGATCTGCGCCGACTGCCCTCTCCGCCCCGCCTGCGCCACCCACGCCCTCACCACCCCCGAGGACCACGGCACCTGGGGCGGGCTGACCGCCGGGCAGCGCCGCCGCATCCGCAACCCGGACGACACCGCGTGGCTGGACCACCAGGGGCGCCTGCGGGTCGCCTGCGGCACGTACAAGGCGCTCCAGGCGCACCTGCGCTACGGAGAGACGTGCGGCCCGTGTAGAGCCGCACAGGCCGCCCGGACGGAGCGGGCACGCCGGGTCGCGCTCGCTGTCGAGCACGAGGCGGGGGGCACCGTCACCGGGGCCGCGATCCACCGCCGGTTGGGCGAGCCGACCTGTGTGCGGTGCCGTGCCGCGCAGGCCCGCCAGTCCGCCGTCCAGCGCGCCGCCCGCCGCATGGCCCAGCAGCCCGAGCAGCAGCCCGGGTTGGCGATGGCGTCATGACCACCACACCGAGAGGCCCAACCATGCCCACCGACCCGAACCACCGCGCCCTACTCCGGGCCGTCGCGTCCCTGACGACGCAGGTCAAACGCATCGCTGACCACCTCGCCGACGGAACCGCACAGGACGCGTTCGCCCTCGTACCGCCCGTCGTCACCGACGACGACGGGGCGCAGACGACGGGCGACGACACCGGTCCGTTCGCCCTCCGCACGATCGCCCACTGGGGGCCGGTCTGCGAGTCCGGACGACACCTTGCCCACGCGTCGCAGACCTGCGAGGAGGCCGACGCCTTCACCGAGTACGTGCAGACCTGGGCGCAGATGAACAGCGCGGCCGAGTGGAGGAAGACCGCCGCCGTCTACAGCGGGCTCCACACCACCGCCGAAGACGAGGTGAAGCAGCTCCGCGCCGAACTGGAGGAGGCCACGGCCGCCATCAAGCGGGTGCGCGACGTGCAGGCGTGGCTGACCCGGAACTACCCAGGTCTCAAGGAGCCCGCCTCGCGCCTCTTCCTGGCCTTGAACCCCGCGAACAAGGAGGGCTGACCCGTGGCCGACTGCATCCACCACGTCGCCATCTGCACCACCTGCGGCGGCCTCGAAGCCACCCGCCTGGACAAACTCCCCGGGGTCACCAGCCTCGCCATCACCTGGGGCGACGGCACCACGTCCACCACTTCCGGCGATGTGTTCATCGGCCCGGCAGGCGAGCCGTGCGAGAAGGGCACCGACAACGTCTGACGCAGCACAGGCACAGGCGGTACGCTGGCCGCCTGTGGTCCTCTTGCCGAGAGGACGACGGGACACCGCACAGGGGAGCCCTCCCGGCCAGTGGCCTAGGAACCAGAGCCGGAACGGGGCTCCCTTCGCATTGACGCAGCACAGACGCCCGTCACCCACCAAGGGCGACGGGCGTCGTCACGCCTTCGTCAGGACGCGTACCGGGTCACCTTCGTCACCCGACACGACACCTTCCCCGACACCTTGTCGAGGGACTGCGCGTCCTCCTCAACCTCCTGCCCCGCCGCCACGTTGTTCGACGCCGCCATCGCGTCACCCAGGCGCTTCCCGGAGCCGTCCACGAACTCGACGGACACGATGTAGTTCGACGTCTTGCTGCTCCGGTTGGTGATCAGCACGTCCGCCTTCGGCCACCCCGTCGCGTCGCTCACCTCACACCCGGTGATCTTCACATCCCCCTCGGCACCCGCAGGCGCCTTCGCCTCCGGAGCAGCAGCCCCCTTCGACGGCGGCGCCGTCACCTCCAGCACCTCACCACCCGTGTCGCCACCGCTGTCCGACCCGCCCAGCGCCACGCCCACCACACCCAGCACAACGACCAGGCCCACAACCCCAAGGCACGAGAACCCGACCACCTTCCCGGCCGACGACTTCTTCGGCGCCGGCGGCTGCCCACCCCAACCCGACGGCTGCTGCCCCCACTGCGGCGGCTGGCCCTGCGGATACTGCTGCGACATACGTCCCCCTGGGATCTCCGTCTACGTCCGCGCACCGTACGACCCGAGCGGACCCGGCGTCTCCGGAAGTGGCAGAACCGTGACGACGACGCGACGACGACGTGCCCCTGACGGGCCGTCTGGACGACGACGACGCCCGTCAGTTAGGCTGCTGCTCGCACCGACACCGATAGCAGCGGGTCGGACCAACAACCAAAAAAAGCGGGCCCAGACAACGCGGATAGCAGCCGCGGTCTGGACCCTCACCACAGGAGATGTGACCTCCCATGGCTGACCAGCACTTTAGCGTGCCGCCCCCCGGGCCCGGCACCCACCGCACCACCTCGATCGGCCTCGCCATCGCCGCCGCCGTGATCATCACCGGCATCACCGGCATCGCGTTCTGGCTGAGCTACCACCACCTCCACGACGTCGCCGCCGCACACGGCCTCGGAGGAGACCCCGCACGCGCCTGGGCCTGGCCCGCCGTGCTCGACCTCTTCTACCTCGCCGGAGAGCTGCTGATCCTCCGCGCCTCGTGGCTCCGCACCGTCGACTACTGGGCTATCGCCCTCACCGCACTCGGGGCCGCCGGGTCCATCGGCCTGAACGTGGCCGGCGTCGGGGCGGGGGCGCAGCCGCTGGAGTACATCGTGGCCGCGGTCCCGCCGGTCGCGGCGCTCCTCGCGTTCGGTGCGCTGATGCAGCAGGTCCACCGCTGGTTCGACCGGACGCCCGTCGTCACCCCGTCGACCAGCGTGGACACCCCCGTTGTCGAGCGGGCCGAGACCCCCGTCGAGCCGGTGGCCGCGGTCGCCCCGCCGAAGCCGCAGCAGGCCCCGGCCATCGAGGCACCCACCGCGCCCGCACCGATCCGGTACCGCGACCCCCGCTGCGCCACCCTCCGCCCTCTGTACGACAGTGGCGCCCGCCCCGGCACCGCAGCCATGCGTGACGCGCTCATCGCCGCCGGCCACGGCCGCGTCGGAGACTCCACCATCCGCGGCACCATCCGCGCGGAGATCGAGGAGCACGAGCCGCACCTGGCCGCCCTGCCGTCCGCCGTCGGCCGCACCGCGTAGACCGGTGGCCGCGTTCTTCGTCGGCTCCACCGTGCTCAGTCTCGTAGGCCTCGCCTACGTCTGCTGCGACAAGCTGCCCCGCATCACCGGGAGCGTCGCCTTCGTGCTCACCATCGCCGCGTTCGGCGCGGCCATCCTCCGCTGAGGACCCCCATGCCGAAACCGATCATCCCGACTCGGATCATCCCCGGGGGAGCCTCGCTGCCCCCCGGGCCGCCGACGCCCGGCGCCGTACCGCCGTGGCGCGCACCGGCGCCCGCCGCGCCGCCCACTCCGCCGCCGGCCGCCCCTCCCGCCGTACCGGCGGCAGCCCCCGCGCCCCCGCCGCCGCCTCCGACTCCGCAGGTCCACGTCCACCTCGTCGCCCCGTACTACGAGGAGCACGAGCCGACCCGCCGCGAACGCCTCTGGGCGTGGATCACAAGCATCGGCCGGCCCTGGCAGATCGCCGCCGCCCTGATCCTCGCGTTCCTTCCGATCCCCGGCGTCGGCTACTCCGTCGCCACGATCTGGGCCTCCGTCGTCACCACCGCCCGCGCCGAGTACGGGCAGGCCAACGCCTACGCCCTCGCGCTCACCCCGCTCGCCATCGCCCTCATGCGCATCGTGCGCGGCGGCGGCACCCTCCGTCGCCTCCTGCTCCTCGCCGTATCCCTCGTCGGCCTCATGGGCGCCATCGACCTGTACGACCCCGTCACCTGGATCACCGGAGTCCGACCGTGAACACCACCACCACCGGCGCCAGCCTCGCCGCCTGCGCCATCGCCATCGCCATCCTCGGCATCCAGCTCCGCAAATGGTGGGTCGGCGGGCGCGCCTGGAAAGATCTCCTCCCCACCATCCAGGGCTTCGTGACCGGAGCCCTCGCCACCATCTGCGTCGGCGGCCTCGGCGGCTGGCTCGCCGGATGCACCCGCCAACTCGCCAACGGCAGCGGCAGCAAGGCCGTCACCGGCGTCACCGGCAGCGACTCCAGCTCCCCCATCGCCGCATCCTCCCTGGGCCAGCTCACCGAAGAGGGCGGCGTCGTCGTCTTCCTCCTCGCCGTGCTGCTCTTCGTCACCTACAAGGCCGCCAGCAAGGAGGACAAGGGCAAGCTCCTCGGAGCCATGGCCGCCGGGATGATCCTCTGCGTCACCGCCGGGGTCGCCGGGATGCTCGACGGGCTCCCCGGCCTCGTTAACGGGCTCGGACTGTCCGGCCGCAACATGCTGGAAGGGAACGCCTGATGAAGCCGACTGCCATGCAGCGTCGCGCGCGGACCCTCACCCACGGGCAACGCCTCCTCCTCCAGCGCCTCACCGCCCGGGCCGCCGCCTGGGTGCGCGCCGGCCGCCGAAACGACCTCGACGGGCTCGCCGCGGTCCTCGGCTGCGTCCTGCGCCTCGCCGTCCTCGCCGCCGGGGCGTACGGGGCGTGGTGGGTGGTCCGCCGGTGGCCCTCCGTGCTCTGGGTGCTCGTGCCCGTGTGGTGCTGGGCCGCGATCCGCGCCATCCCGAAGGAGACCGCCGAGCAGCCCGACGGGGACGCGAAGGGCCCCGAGCCCGCTCCGGCCGCCGAGGCCCCGCCTCTCCCCACTCTCCAGGACATCCGTGAGGCCGTCTCCCGGGTCGGCACACCGCACGCCCATCTCGCCGTCCTGGCCGAGGCGCTGGGCACCACCACCGACCGGGTGCGGGAGGTGCTTGCCGAGCACAGCATCCCGGTGGAGCCGGTGAGGATGCGCGGGAGGGGCTCCAGCACCGGTGTGAAGGCCGACCACTCCCCCGCCCCGGCCGCCGCCCCAGAGGGCGTTGTTGCCGCAGGTCAGCCCGCCAACAACAACATCAACAATACGACCGTGCAGCACCACGCGGGAGGGGCGCACATCACCGTCACCCCCGCCCGACAGGAGGCCCACTGATGGCCCTGGAGAAGCAGATCAGCATCGGCGACCTCGCCAAGCGCAACGCGCAGTCGCAGCAGAAGCGGGCCGCCGAGAAGGCCAGCAACAGCACGCCGAAGAAGGGATGATGAACCCCATGACCGAGACCCGCTCGACGCCACTGGCCGACATCCTCAGCGTCACCACCCCCCACCTGCTGTCCGCCCGGCAGATGGACGGCCTGACCGATCTGCTGAACTGGATGACCGGCGACGAGCTCAATACGTGGCAGCTTCCCCGGGCCGCCGACGAGTGCGCGCCCGCGCTGATCGCTCAGCACCCCGTGCTGGACGGCCTGGTCCCGCCACCCGGGTGCAGCAAGCCCGCCCTGCGGGTGTGGCTGGCGTCCGCCGAGCGGCAGCACGGCACGCACCTGGACGTGGCCCGGATCTCGGGCTGGGTGCACCAAGACCCGGTGCAGGAGTTCTTTGACCGAGCCGAGCTGGCGAACCTGGCTGTCACACCCCCGCAGTAGCCTGACCCGCATCCACATTCGCGCTGCTGACTGCTGCGCTGCGGACCGAGGCCCCACCGCCAACCCCCCGACGGTGGGGCCTCACCATGCCCGCGACCAACACACCTCATGATCCCGGTACGCCCGAAATCCGTACCCTCCCGGGCAGGAGGAGGTACGGACATGGACGACCCGAGGGCACGGCCGCGCGGCGGCGACGGCCAGTTCCTGCGCTCCCTCACCACCGCACAACGCGACGCACACGCCGCCGAACTCCGCGCCAAAGGCTGGACCTACCGGCGGATCGCCGCCGAGCTCGGCTGGAAGCAGGGCGCCGACGCGTACAACGCCGTCCAGCGTGTCCTCAAGGAGACCGTCCGCGAGGCAGGCGAGGACGTGCGCACCCTGGAGCTGGAGCGCCTCGACCGGCTGGAGGCCGCCGCCAACGAGGTGCTGGAGCGCGAGCACGTCACCGTGTCCAACGGCCGCGTCGTCTCCCTGAACGAGATGCCGCTCCCCGACGACGGGCCGGTCCTCGCCGCGATCGACCGCCTACTGAAGATCCAGGAACGCCGCGCCAAGCTCCTCGGCCTGGACGCCCCGACGAAGCAGAACATCAGCATCAGCCCCGAGCGGGCCGCTGCGCTGGAGCAGCTCGTTGAGGAGCTGGGCGAGCAGTGACCGTCACCGACCTGCGCGACCGCCTCGCCGGACTGACCGAGCAGGAAGCCGACCTGCTCGAGGAGAAACTCCGCGCCAAGCTCTGGACGAAGCGGTGGAACGCCTGGACCCCATACCCGTGGCAGGTCCCGCCGGACGAGATCCCCACCATGGGCTGGTGGCTCCAGCTCGGAGGGCGCGGCACCGGCAAGACCGACGGGTGTGCCCGCTACATGGTCAACCACGTCAACGGCCCAGCCTGTGACCCCCGCCTCCGTGGTGGCCACCGCATGGCCATCGTCGCCCCCACCCAGGGCGACGCTGTCGAGGCCTGCGTCAACGGCCCGTCCGGGCTCCGCACCCACGACCCCCGCGTCGTCCTCCGCACCACCGCCGGCGGCACCTTCGCCCGGTGGCCCAACGGCGCCGAGGCCAAGCTGTTTGGAGCGCACAGCCCAGACGACATCGAGCGCCTTCGTGCCGGTGGCAACCGGTGTCTCGTCTGGATGGAAGAGGTCGCCGCGCAGCGACGTCTGAAGGAAGCGATCACCCACTCGGAGATGGGGCTCCGCATCGGGCCGAACCCGCACTACATCGGGTCGACCACCCCGAAGCCCCGCACCGAGATCATCGAGCTGACCCACCGGGCGGACGTCATCCGCACCCAAGGGCGCACCCGCGACGCCATCCATCTCCCGCAGGACATGCGCGACTTTCTCGTCCAGAAGTACACCGGCACCCGCATGGAGGCTCAGGAACTCGACGGGATCCTCCTCGCTGACATCGAAGGCGCCATGTGGTCCCGCGGCAATCTCGACACCACCCGCGTCGGCGCCGCACCCCCAATGACCCGCGTCGTCGTCGCCATGGACCCCGCCGCCACATCCGGCGACGAGTCCGACGAGATGGGCATCATCGTGGCCGGCCTCGGCCAGGCGTACATCCCCGACCTGAACGGGACGTCGCGCCGCCACGGATACGGGCTCGATGACCTGTCCGGGCGGATGCCGCCGATCGAGGCTGCCCGCCGTGCGATCAAGGCGTACCACCACCACCGGGCCGACGCCATCGTGGCCGAGGTCAACAACGGCGGCGACTGGATCGGCACCGTCATCCGGCAGATCGACCCCACCGTCAACTACCGCACCGTGCACGCCAGCCGCGGAAAGCTCACCCGCGCCGAGCCGGTGTCAGCCCTGTCGGAGCAGCACGCCCTCCACATCGTCGGGAGCCTGCCGGAGCTGGAGGAGCAGCTGGTGACGTGGGTGCCTGGCGACGCCAGCCCGGACCGGTTGGACGCCTGGGTGTGGGCCATCACCGAACTCATGCTCGCCCCCGCTGGCAACACGGCCGCGGTCGTCTAGGAGGACACGTGGGATACAAAACGGGAGCGATGCGCCGGGCGGCCGAGCGCCGTGCCGCGTACGGCCTGGACAGCCTCCGCGACCGGCAGCCCATCACCGTGGCGGCGGTCGGCGGTCAGCAGTCCCTCACCCTCGCCGTGGACGCTGAGGCCCGCGGCTACTCCAACAGCGCGGTTGCGTACCGGTGCGTCGCCGCCATCGCCGACAACGGGTCGTCCGTACCGCTCGTGGTGCGCCGGCCGGACGGGTCGGAGATCGAGGGCCACGAGGTTGCCCACCTCTTCAACAAGCGGCCCAACCCGCTCATGTCCGCGCGCGTCTTCAAGAGCCTGCTGCTTCAGCAGGGCGAGCTGGCCGGCCAGGCGTTCGTGTGGCTGGACCGTGGCGAGACCGGTCAAGGCCCTGTGCAGGAGATGCACATCGTCTTCGACCAGGTCGACGTCATTGTCGACAAGCCGCTCGCGCAGCGGCCGAGCACGGCGGACGTGATCGGGTTCGTGATCCGGCGGGCGGACGGGCAGCAGGTCCCGGTGCTCCCGGAGGAGATGCTCTGGTTGAGGTATCCGCATCCGTTCGACCCGCTGGGCTGCCTGGCCCCGTGGAAGGCCGCCCGGCACGCGGTGGACATGGACGCGTACGCCCGCGAGTGGCAGCGCTCCTCGTACAAGAACGGGGCGACCCCGTCCGGTGTGGTGTACGTCGGCGAGATGGAGGAGGGCGAGTTCGCCGCGACGAAGGCGGCGTGGCGCAGCAGCATGCAGGGCGCAGCGAACGCCGGAAAGAACCTCCTGGTCCGCGGGGCGCCCGGGTCGCAGGGCAAGGGCGGCATCGGGTACCAGCGGATCACGCTGACCGCTGAAGAGATGGACTACCTCGAGTCGCGGATGGCGAACGCCGACGAGGTCATGATGGCGTTCGGCGTCCGGCGGGACGTGCTGACCGGAGGGTCGACGTACGAGAACCAGACGGCGGCGGTGGCGGCCCTGTGGTCGCAGACGATCAAACCGAAGCTGGAGATCATCGGCAGCGAGATCGACCGCGTCCTCCTGCCCAGCGACAGCGAGGAGGCCGAGTACGACCTGTCCGGTGTCGAGGCGCTGCAAGAGGCGCAGGACTCCGTCGCCAACCGCACTAGGGCGCTCGTCTACTCCGACACCTACCTGATCGACGAGGCGCGGGCCGCGGTCGGCCTGGACCCGCTGCCGGACGGGAAGGGCCAGCACACCCTGACCCCGTACCGCGGCCAGTTCGCCCCGGTGCCGGGCCTGCCTGCCGGTGACGGCGGGTCCCGGGCGTGGGACGTGGACTTCTCCCGGTTCGCCCCGTCGGTGCCGGACGTCGGGCCCGTCGTCGAGCGGGCGGTTGAGGCGGCGCTGGCTCGGCTGCTCGGTGGCGTTCCGCCGCAGGTCGACGGCCCGTCGGCGCCGCGTCGTCGGGAGCTGACGCGTGCAGGCGACGCCCCGTCGCCCCTGTCGCTGGCGGAGATCAACGAGGCGTACGACGAGTTGGAGGCTGCCGGGGTTCGGGCGGTGCGGGCGCTGGCGCGGGAGCAGCAGGCCCGGGTGCTGCGGGACTTCGACCGGCTGATGAAGAAGCCCCAGCGCAGCAGCGACTGGCTGACCGAGGTCCGGGCCGAGGCGTGCGCCCTCGCCCGCGAGCAGCAGCTGGTGCTGGCCCCGCCGGACCTGGACGTGGTGCCGGCCGCGCGGGCGACGGACATGGACGTCGCGACGGGGCCGGAGGGCTGGGAGGAGCGGATCAAGGTCCGTGACATTTTCGACGGGGGGTACTGGCGGCGGGCGACGCGGGCGGCGCTGCGCCCGTTCGTTGAGCGGGCGTGGCGGCGCGGCGCGGTCAGCATCAGCCCGTCGTTCGACCTCGACGAGCCGGACGTGGCGACCGCGCTGACGGACCGCATCGACGAGCTGGCGGGGCAGGTGACGGCGACGACGGAACAGGTGCTCCGGTCGCAGCTCCTCGCGCACGGTGTCGCCGACGGCGAGTCCGTGCCCCAGCTCCGGGCCAGGATCCAGCAGGTGTTCACGAACCTCTCCGACTACCGGGCGACGATGATTGCGCGGACGGAGACGGTGGGCGGCTACTCGCAGGCGTCGTTCCTGGCGGCGCTGGATCAGGGTGCGGTGCGGAAGACGTGGGTGTCGACGGACGACGCCCGGACCCGCCGGACGCACCGGGCGGCGCAGGGCTCCACCGTGGCGATGAACAAGCGCTTCGAGCTGACCCAGTCCCGGTGGCCTGCCGACCCGGCCGCGCCCGCCAACCAGTCCATCCAGTGCCGATGCTGCTTGACCTTCGAGTTCGAGGAGAACTAACCATGCCCGCTCGCTACACCCCCTGCCCCAGCGGCAGGCATCGGGTCCACCCGACCATGTCGTGCGAGGAGGTAGGCGATCGCTCCTGGGACCCGATCACCGGCTACCGCACGGAAGAAGAGATGGCCGCCAACCCGACCCAGTGCACCGGCCTCCTCGGTCCCGCCCCAAGGGAGTCCTGACCATGGCCACTCTGCTGCGGGGCGAGGTCCCCGTGATCCTCCAGCCTGCCGGGACCGCCCAGTACAAGGGGGCGTACTGCCCGCCGGGGGTGCCGTTTGCCGAGGTGCGGCGCGGCCCGTTCGACGGGAAAGCCGACATTGTCGTCCGCCCCGACGCCGACGGGGAGCTGCCCAGGCACGCCACGTTCGGCAACGGGGCCGTCGTCTACGAGTACGACGGGCGCGACGCCAAGGGGCGGGCGGTGTACCGGTACGCACCCCGCCTGTCCCCGTCACACCAGGCCGTCATGGACGGCGTGGCCGAGGTCTACGCCGACAACGCACGCAAGGGAGAGCAGCGATGACCGAGCTGGAGTTCCGCACCTTCGACACGCACGAGTTCCGTGTAGGCGAAGACCAGGACGGCACCTTCGACGGGATCGCCTGCCAGTACGGCAAGAAAGACAGCTACGGCACGACCTTCCACCCCGGCGTCTTCAAGCGCGGCATCGACAAGGGGTCCTACGCCTACCTGTGGATGCACAGCCCGTACACCCCCATCGGCACGTTCCGCGCCGACGAACAGTCCAACCTGCTCCACATCGCTGGCCTGTACGACGACACAGCAGACGGCCGGGACAAGCGCGCCATGGCACGCTCCGGCAGCGCGCGGGAGCTCAGCGTGGGCTTCATCCGCACCGACCTCCCACCGTGGGAGAAGATCGCCGAGATGGGCGACGACGACCGAGCCGACGTCCTCGACAACATCCGCTCCGCCCGCCTCGTCGAGGTCTCCCAGATCACCGCCCGCATGGCCGCCGTCCCAGGGTCGAAGTTGAAGACCGTCCGGTCCGCACTGGGCGCTCTGTACTCCGAGACCGGAGAACCGACGCTGGCCGAGCGCCTCGCGGACTACGACCGGGAGCACGGGCGCGACACGGAGATCCTGCACCGGCAGCAGATGGAGGAGCGCCGCCGCCGGGCCGCGCTGCTGAAGCTGGGCGTCTGATGCCCGGCCGACGACGCAGGTAGACGCCCGTCCGCCGTGCGACCAACACACCTCCCCCGCACGCACTTGCGGAATCGATCTACTCTCCCCCCATCCGGGCCGCTCACACCGGACGTAAAAGCCGCGAGCACGCCGGGCGCGATCCACCGGCCGTGAAAGACGGACCGCAGACACCCAGACATCTGGGCGGCTGCGAGCCGTCCACGGACCGGAAGGACGCCGCGATGAATCGCTCCTCGCTCCCGCGTCACCCCCGGACCGGAGTCCGCGCAGTCGGCATCGTCGGCGGACGCCCGGTCTACCCCATCAAGGGCGGGGCACCCACCCTCACCGAGCAGCGCGACGAAGTCATCCGCCTGCTCCAGGACGAGAACTACGACGGCGACCTCGACGAGCTGAACAAGCGCGCCGACGAGATCACCGCGAAGATCGAGCAGGCCCAGCAGCGCGACGCCCGACTCCGCAACCTGCGCGCCGCCGCGCTCCCCGCCGGCGACCCGCAGCCGCAGGACAACCAGCGGCACCAGCCGGGCATGCAGCCCGATGACCAGGGCCAGCCCCACCCGGTGTCGGCCGCCGAGGCGTTCATCCGCTCCAAGGCCCTGGAGACGTTCCGAGGCAACGGCAAGCGCGGTCAGTTCTCCGTCGACGGCATGGACTTCCGCGCCGCGCCGGCCGGGACCGTCACCACGGGCACCCAGCCGCAGCAGAACACCCGGGTGCCGGGGATCATCCCGAACAACCCGGACTTCCCGCTTCTGGTGGCGTCGCTTCTGGACCGGCAGTCCTCGGACGGCACGACCCTGGAGTACATGCGGGACACGTCCGGCCCGCAGTCCACCTGGAACAAGGCCGCGGTCGTCGCCGAAGGTGCCGACAAGCCCATGAGCGGGCCGTTCTCCTTCGACCTGATCAGCACCACGCTGAAGACCGTCGCCCACTGGGTGCCCGTCACGAGGCAGACCGCCGACGACAACGCTCAGCTCATGGGCTACATCAACGGCCGGCTGACGTACGGCCTGGACTACAAGCTCGACCGGGAGATCCTCACCGGCTCCGGCACGACCGAGATGCAGGGGATTCTCACCACCCCGGGCATTGGCACGTACCAGCCTGGTGTCGGCTCCACCGACGTCAAGCTCATCTCGGTCCGCAAGGCCAAGACGCAGGGCGAGCTGGCGATGTACCCGCCGACCGCCGTCGTCCTCAACCCGATGGACTGGCAGGACATCGAGCTCGACGAGGACGCCAACGGTCAGTTCCGCGTCATCGCGAACGTCACCGACCCCGGCGCCCCAATGCGCCTGTGGGGCCTGACCGTCGTCACGACCGTGGCGATGGCGGCCGGCACCGCGCTGCTGGGCGGGTTCCGGACCGGCGCGACCCTGTGGGAGCGGCAGGGGATCACGATCCTGATGACCGACTCCCACGCGGACTACTTCACCGCGAACACGCTGGTGATCCTCGCTGAGCGCAGGGCCAACGTCGCGGTCCACACCCCGCAGGCGTTCGTCCGCATCACGTTCGCCGCGGCGACCTGATCCCCCGCCCCCAGCCCATCTCTCACGTGAGGAGTGGCCTCATGGCCGCACGCAAGGACACGCCGAACGATTTGCCGGAGCAGTCCACGCCGGCGGCAACGATCCGCACCCAGGAGTACAGCGCTGGCACCGGCTGGGAGGTCGGCCAGACCGCGCCGGAGGACGCCTACCGGGCGCTGGACGTGTCCGGGTCCGGTGAGCCCACCGGCCCCGTCGTGAACAAGCACCCGGGCGGCTACGCCCGGCAGATCGTCACGAAGGGTGCCCTGGTCACGGCGGGCGTGAAGCGTGAGCTGGACGCCGCCGAGGCCGAGCAGGACGGCGAGGGCTGACCTGTGGCGTACTGCTCCGTGGACCAGGCTCGCGCGGCTGGCTGCACCGGCACTGACGGTGAGGTCGCCGCGTGGGCTACCGCTGCCATGGAGCAGATCCACCGCTACACCCAGCAGTATTTCGAGCCCACTGTGGCGGTGGTGGTGGCGGACGTGGCGCCGGACGGGACAGCCCTGCTCCCGCGCCGCGTCCGCTCGGTCACGTCGGTGACGCCCGTCGTCTCCGGTGACGACGCCCCGTCGCTCCCGTCGTCGGCGTACCGGGTCACGTCAACTGACGTGCTCGGTGGTGTGGACGCGGTGCACCTGCGGTGGGGCGGCTACGACGACCTCGTGGTCGGGGCCGAGTCGTACAACGGTGGGTGGCGTGGCCTGTTCGACCGGTGGGGAGCCGAACAGGCCCGCATCACCGGGACATTCGGTTTCGCCGAGGTGCCGCCGCTGGTGGCCCAGGCGTGCGCTCTCCTCGCCGCCGACATCCAGGCCAAGGCTGCCCCGTCCGACGCGGACAGCGCGGCCGCGCCCGGCCTCGACGTGGACGACGAGGGCAACAACGTCCGCATCGAGAACAACGACGAGGAGACGACGCCCGTCGCCCCGTCGGCATCCACCGGATCGACGCAGGTAGACGCCCTGCTGGTCGGCTACCTCAACCGCGGGCACTCCATGATCGGCGGTATCTGATGGCCGCCTCCGGATCGTTCAGCATGGATGCCCGCCAGTTTGAGCGCGGGTTGCGCCGGTTCGTCGGCCGCCTCTCGACCGAGTCGAAGCGCGCCGCGGACAGGACCGGCACCCGCGTACAGAACGAAGCGCGGCGCCGCGTCCGGGTCGACACCGGGCGGCTGCGTTCTTCGCTCGTATCCCGGTCCGAGGACCGCGGCCGTACGTACGACGTCACCGTCGGCACGAACGTCAACTACGCCGAGGCAGTCGAGAAGGGCACCGAGCCTCACCG
This sequence comes from Streptomyces sp. NPDC006261, assembly GCF_040613515.1. Lineage (NCBI taxonomy): Bacteria > Bacillati > Actinomycetota > Actinomycetes > Kitasatosporales > Streptomycetaceae > Streptomyces > Streptomyces sp. NPDC006261. Next base: position 82,747 of record NZ_JBEXSI010000004.1, on the reverse strand, counting down.
CATCTACCCCCGCACCAAGGCCGCCCTGTACTGGCCTGGCGCTGCGCACCCCGTGGCGTACGTCGACCACCCGGGCACCGCGCCCGCGCCGTTCCTGGCCCCGGCTATCGCGATGGCTGAGACGTTCCTGCGCGAGGAGCTGGCCCGTGCCGGAAGGCGGGTCCGCTGATGGCCGCCACCACGTCCGGTGCGATCAAAGCCCGACTGGAGTCCCTCGCCTTCGGGGTGCCCGTCTTCCGCGACGGACCCCGCGACGGGCAGGACCCGCCGTTCGTCGTCGTCACCAAAGCCCTGTCCGTCGGCATGGACACCGCCAACGGCGACTTCGGTGACCCGGACGCCGAGCTCACCATCGTCGAGAAGGTGGCCGTCGACCTCGTCGAGACCGCCCGCACCAAGGCCACCGCCGGGACCGCGAAGGCAGTCGAGCGGTACGGGCTGGCCGAGTCCATCGCCCACGCCCTGCACGGGCACCCGCTCCCCGCGCACCCCGCGAAGGTCACCGCCGTCCGCGTCACCGACATCGACCGGTTCCCCATCAAGGACAACCGGATCCGCACCAGCATCACCGTGCAGATCCACCGGGTCCTGCTCCGCTCGGAGGTGACCCCCGCATGACCGAACCCGTCCAGCCCACCGTCACCGTCTTCGACCTCCCCCGCGACCTTGTCGTCGGCCTCCTCGGTGCCGCCTGGCCCCCCGCGCCCGGGTCAACCGTCGTACGCATCGACCCGGCGGCCGGGGTCACCGACGGCGGCATCAGCGTCTACACCACCCCCGGCCGGCCCGGCACCACGTGGTGGCTCGTCGACGGGGTCATCCCGCCGCAGGGCGCGTGGGTGGGTGGCGAAGTGCTGGCGGCGCTGATCCCGGGCGCGGTCGCTGAGCTCATCCCTGTCCCGGAGCCGGAGCCGCCCCCTCACGACGGCTGGTTCAGCAGCACTGAGTAGCCCACCCGCCCGGGCCGAACCCCGGCACCAGGAAGGAACACGCAATGCCTATCTCCCGAGTGACGAAGCTGTACGCCGTGAAGGACGCGAAGATCGCGCCGCTCCTCACCGACCCCGCCGGGGGCACCCCGTCGTACGGTGCCGCGATCGACGTGCCCGGCATCAAGAGCATGGAGATCTCCGGTGACGTGGAGGTCAAGGAGCTGCGCGGTGACAACCAGCTCCTCGACTCCGACAGCTCCCTGACGAACGTCACGGTGTCGTTCCCGTACGCCAAGCTCAGCCTGGACGTGCTGGCCGCGCAGCTCGGTGGGGACGTCACCGACGCCGGAACCACGCCCGCACAGTCGACGACGTGGGACCTCGACACCGAAGCCCGCCCGCTTCCCTTCAAGCTCGTCGGCGCGACCCCGGTGGGCGGCGGCGACCAGATCGGTGGCGACGTCCACTTCACCCTCCACAAGTGCATCCTCAGCAGCTTCCCCGGGCTGGGTCTGGCCGAGGAGGACTACCGCACGATCGAGTCCGAGGCGCGCGCCGTGCCGCTCATCAGCACCGGCAAGTGGCTGTCCGTGACGATCAACGAGACGGCCGTACCGATCCCGACCGACGCCACCCCGTGAACCCCGGGCGGTCGCGGACCTCCGTCTACCCCGCGACCGCCCGGCCCACCACCACCTCCCGTAGGCCGAAACCCGGCACTCACCCAGGAGCGACATCGTGACCAGCCCCGCACCCCTCACCAGCCTCGGCCGGACCGTCACCTTCACCGACGGCACCACCGCCCAACTCCGCTACAGCCTCGGGGCACTGGCCCTGCTGGAGCAGCGGCACGGCGGCATCGACGGAGTCCTCAAAACCTTCGAGGGGATCGACGGCAAGGACGGTCTCAGCGGCGTGATCATCGGTCCGATGCTGGAGCTGATCGGCGCCGGGCTCACCGGGTCCGGCGGGTTCGTGCCGCACTTCACCGAGCGGGTGTCCACCGTCCGGGAGGAAACCCCCGACGGGCGCAAGACGTCCCGGGACGTGCGTGAGGTCACCGCCGTCCGCTACGTCCGCGCCAGCGACCGCCGCGAGCTCGGTGACCTCCTCGACTTCAACACCTTCGACCAGCTCACCGACGCCATGACGGCCGCGTTCGCGGAGGCCTTCCCCCAGGGGGAAGAGGCGGCCCCGGCGGGGCCGTACACCGACGTGACGCTCCCCGAAACCTTCCGTGGGACGAGCTCTACTACCTCGGCACCGTCCGCCTCGGCCGCACCGATGACGCCTTCTGGCACCTGACGCTCGCCCAGCTCCTCGCACTGGCAGACCAGCACCGGCACGCCGCAGGCACCGCCGGTGAAAGCCGCCCGACTACACCCGCTGGCGGCGAGTCCCTCCTCGGATTCGCTGCGATGCGCCGCACCTGAAGGGAGGTGACCGCATGTCCGACGACCCGGACCTCACAGGCAACATCCGGCTCAACCTGCGCCCCCTCATCGAGGGTCTGCGTTTCGCGCAGGCGGTCACCCGCCGGCAGATCCGCAACATGGTGCGGGACGCCAACCGCAGCCTGAACGACCTGGACACCAGCGGCATCCGCAACCGGCTGTCGACGATGGCCAGCGGTATCAACCTGGGGCCGATGGTCGCGGGGATCGGCCGTGCGGTCGGTGCGGCCGGGAGGCTCGCCGTCCCGTTCGCCGCAGCCGGGGCCGCCGTGGGCAGCCTCGTGCCGCTCCTCGCCGGAGTCCTGTCCACGCTGGCACAGATCGCCCCAGCCGCAGGCCTCGCAGCAACCGGTGTCCTGGCCGTCGGCCTCGCAGCCGGCGCGATGAAGATCGGCATGATGGGCGTCGGCGACGCCCTGAAGAACGCGTTCGACCCTGACTCGGCCGAGGCCTATGCGGAAGCGCTGAAGAAACTGGCGCCGAACGCCCGCACCTTCGTCGAGACAATCCGGTCGCTCGGCCCCCAGTTCGACAAGCTCAAGCTCAAGATCCAGAACAATTTGTTCGAGGGCCTCGGCAAGACCCTGAAGCAGACCGCGAAAGCGGCCGGACCGGACCTGTCGCGAGCACTGACCGGGTCGGCTGGTGCCCTGAACCGAATGGGTCGGCAGGTCCTCAACACGGCCACGGGGCTGGCGAAGAGCGGGGCGCTGGGGAAGGCGCTCGACTCGGCCACGATCGGCCTGCACAACCTCATCCCGCTGCCGGCCACGATCGTGCAGGGTCTCGTCCAGATTGGTGCCGCGGCTGGTCCCGCGTTCGAGCGGTTGACGAAGCGGGGCGGCAGCGCCCTGGAGCGCCTGTCGGCTCGGATGACGAAGGCGTTCGAGTCCGGGGCCATGGAGCGGGCGATCGAGCAGGCCATCGACCTGCTGGGTCAGCTCGGCCGGGTGATCGGCAACGTCGGCGGTATCTTCAAGAACCTCTTTGCTGGCGTCACGCAGGACGGGCAGGGCCTGTTCGGGACGCTGGAGCAGATCACCGGGTCCCTTCGTGAGGCGACCGGGACGGACGGGTTCCAGCGGGCGCTGCGTGCCCTGTCGGAAACCATGGGGACCGTCGCGACGACGGTGGGCCCGCTGCTTGGGCAGGCCCTTGCGGTCCTCGGCCCGGTCGTCGAGAACCTGGCCGGCCCCGTGCAGCTGCTGGTGACGACGCTGGGCGACGGGCTGAGCCGGGTCCTGACCGCGCTGGGGCCGGTGCTGGCCGAGGCGTCCGCGACGTTCGGTGAACTGGTCGTCGCCCTGCTGCCGTTCGTGGAGCTGGCCGCCACCCTGATCGCCGCGATCCTCCCGTCGCTGACGCCACTGTTCGAGACGCTGGGCCGGGTCATCGGGGAGATGGCCCCGTTTCTGGAGCAGCTGGCCACGAACTTCGGTGTGCAGCTGCTGCCGATTCTGGAGCGGCTGCCCGAGGTGCTGGAGGCCGTGCTGCCCGTCTTCGAGCGGGCGGCGGCCGAGATCTTCCCAGAGCTGACCCGGGTCCTGGCGGTCCTGGCCCCGCACCTCGAGGATCTCGCGGTCGAACTGGGCGACCTCCTGGTGCAGCTGGCTCCGATCATGGCCGATTTCATCGAGTTCGCCGCGATCATCCTGGGCAAGCTGGCCCCGGTGATCGGCCCGATCCTCGGTGGTCTCCTCATCGCCCTGACGGGCACGCTGCGCCTACTGGCGGATGTGCTGGAGGGCACAGTCCTCCCCGCCCTGCGCACCCTCGGCAAGGTCATGACCGGTGATTTCTCCGGGGCGCTGAAATCAACCGGGGTCAACGCTGGCGCGATGCGGTCGACGGTCAGCACGGCGTTCAACACCATGGCGGGCAACGCCATCGGGTCCGTGGCCCGGATGGCTTCAGGCGTCGGGCAGGAAGCGGCGCGTGCGGGCACGCGCCTGTACTCCGGTGTGTCAACGGGTGTGTCCCAAGCCCGGACGCTGCTGGGCAACCTGCCGTCCATCGCCCGCGGCGCGATGTCGGGGATGGCGACCGTGCTGTACTCCGCTGGTGCGTCACTGATCGGCGGTCTGATCTCCGGGATCAGCTCGAAGATCGGCGAGGTTCGGGCGAAGCTCAGCGACCTGACCAGCATGATCCCGGAGTGGAAGGGGCCGCGGCGTAAGGACGCGACGCTCCTCACCCCGGCCGGGCGGCTGATCATCCAGGGGCTGATCAAGGGGATCACGGCGACCACGCCGTACCTGCGGTCGACGTTGAAGGCGGTCACGAACGACCTGAAGAAGTTCACGAGCCAGTCCCTGTTGAAGGGGTTGACGGGGTCGACGTCGCAGATGAGCGCGGCGATCAAGTCCGTTACGTCGAAGATCAAGAAGGCGTTCGGCACCGACATGCAGCGCGTCATCGACGCGGGCAACTCGAAACTCGCGTCCCTGGCGAAACAGCGCGCGGCGATTGTGAAGCGCCTCGGCACCACCCGCACGAAGTCGGGGCGCCAAGACCTCAAGCGGCAGATCGGCGCCATCGACCGGCAGGCGGCGGGACTCCGGCGCGAGATGTCCGTGGCGAAGGGCGTGCAGAAGGCAGGGGCAGCGCTCCAGCGGGTCGTGGACGCGCAGACGAAGCGGCTGACGCAGCTGGCCAAGTCACGCGACGCGATCGTGAAGCGCCTCGCTGACGCGCAGAAGAAGCTCACCGACCTGAAGACGGCGCGTACGCAGGCGGCGCAGTCGATCACGTCGGGGATCCTCTCGGACGCGAACATCACCAGCGGGAACCCCCTGGTGAACGGTGTCGGGGCGATCACGATCGGCCTCCAGCTGGCGGTGAAGAAGGCCAAGGAGTTCGGGGCGAACCTGGCGAAGCTGAAGAAGGCCGGGTTGCGATCCGACCTCCTTGGTGACATTGGGAACGCCGGGCTCGACGGGGGCGCCGCGACGGCCGCCGCCCTGGCCAAGGCGACTCCGGCCGCGCTGAAGCGCATCAACGAACTCCAGGCCCAGTTGGCGAAGTCGGCGAAGGGGACGGGCACGTCGGTGGCGGGCGCCCTGTACGACGCCGGGGTGAAGGCGGCGCAGGGGCTGGTCGACGGGCTGAAGAAGCAGCAGAAGAACATCGAGAAGCAGATGACCGCCATCGCCGCCGCGATGGTCAAGGCCATCAAGAAGGCGCTGAAGATCAAGTCGCCGTCCCGGGTGTTCATGGGGATCGGCGAGATGTCCGGGGCCGGTCTCCAGGAGGGCATGCTGCGGTCCCGGCGGGCGGTGGCCGCCGCGTCCGCGTCGATGGCGTCCGCCGCTGTGGGGGCTGCTGACGTGGCATCCCGGGCCATGTCCACCATCCCCGTCCCCGGCGCCCTGACCGCCGCCTACGCGGGCGCAGCGGGCGGCAGCAGCGACACCTACAACATCAACATGTATGGCGCTCAGGCCACACCCCGCGAACTGATCCACGAGCTGTCGTGGCGGGGCCTCGTAGGACGGAGAGGCTGATGGCCCAGCAGCGAATCGGCCGCATCGAGTGGGGCCCCCTGTCGTTCGGGCCCGGCAGCAGGTACCACGTCACCTCAATCGACGGCCTGGACGACATGCCCGACATCCGGGCCGAGGACATGGAGCGCCCCGGCCAGCACGGCGACTACACCGGCCCCGACCACACCACCGCCCGCATCATCCAACTCGGGCTCGGCCTGCGCGCGGACAGCCCGGACGGACTCCGGGATCTCGTGCTCGCTCTGCGGGCGGCGACGCAGCCGCAGCGGCAGCCGGAACCGATGCGCCTGCTCGATCAGGACATCGTGGTTTTCGGGAAGGTCCGGCGCCGCAGCATCCCGTACGACGCTGAGCACCTGTGGCGTACCGGGGCGGCCGCGCTGGAGCTGTACTGCGCAGATCCGTACCTGTACGGGCTCGTGGAGCACTCAGCCTCCACGACCGCGTACTCGCCCTCCGCCGGCCGCACGTACCCCCTTGTGCATCCCAGGACGTACGGCGCCACTGGGGCCTCCGGCCGGATCTCCGCCTACAACGCCGGCGCCTCTCCGGCTTTCCCTGTGCTCCGTCTGGACGGGCCGGTCGCGAACCCTGCGGTGGAGCAGGTGGAGACCGGGGCGAGCATCACGATCGACGGCACCCTCCAGGCCGGGGAGTACCTGCTGATCGACACGCGGACGCGGGCGGTCCTCCTCATGGGGTCGACGCCGCGCCGGCAGTGGGTGCGTGCCGGATCTCAGTGGCCGCTCCTCCAGCCGGGCGACAACACGTTGGCCTACCGGGGCAGTGCGCTGCCTGGCGCCCCGGATCAGGCATCCCTACTCACCGTCACCTGGCGCGACACCAGCCTGTAAGGAGTTCCCGTGGCACTGATCAACCCTCCGGCATGGATGCAGGCCGAGGCATACCCCGCCCGCACCGACCGGCTCGCGCTGACCGCGCTGCTCTCGTACCCGGGGTTTGCCGTGGACGAGTCCCGGCCGATGCGGATCCGGCAGGGCATCAAGCCGTCCTACCAGAACCAGCAGCTGCGGGTGCGTGCGGCGACCACCCCGAACATGACCGTGATCGTCAGCGGCGGGTTCGCGATCATCGACCAGCACGACACCGGGGGCAGCGGCACGTACATCGTCGCGAACGACGGGGACGTGACGCTCACCGTGCAGCCCGCTGGCGGTGCTGGCCAATACCGGCGGGACACCGTCGTCGCCTCGGTGTACGACGCGGAGTACGCCGGGTCGGTGTCCGAGGCCCGGCTGGAGGTGATCCAGGGCCCGTACGCGGCGACCGCCGGAGCGACGGTCCGCGGGTCCTTGCCGCCCAACGCGCAGATCCTCGCGGACCTGGCGATCGGCCCAACCCAGCCCAGCGTGGCCACCGGGAACATCACCGACGTCCGCCAGTACACGGTGACCGCCGGAGGAATCGTGCCGGTCTCCTCGTCGGTGGCACCGAACCGGCTCGCCCCGGGCCAGATGCTGTACGTCACCGATCTGGACCAGTTCCAGTACGGGCGGACCAACGGCACGATCGGCACCGTCTACCCGAACCAGCGGTACCAGCAGGGGTCCGTCCCCGTCACCTGGACGTCGGGCACCGCCGGAACGTGGGTGCAGGTGGACGTCACGTTCCCGAGTCCCTTCGCATCCGTTCCGAACGTGCATGCCACGCCCCAGGCCGCCATCCCGTCTGTTGGCGGCACCACCACCCTGATGTGGGGCGTCTCCGGCGTGAGCACCACGGGCTTCAGCCTTCGCGCGCTCCGGTCGACCTCGTTCACCGGGCAGCCGTTTGCTTGGACGGCATTCCAGTGACGGCCCTCATGCAGGAGATGCTGGGGCTCTCCGTCGACCAGCCGCAGCCGGACCACACGTACACGTACCTGTTCTGTGACCTCCTCACCGACGCGATCCTGGCCGAGCTGCCCCTGTCCGGGGTGACGTACTCGACGGAGCTCAACGGGATCGGGACGCTCACCGCGACGGTGCCGTACGCGGACGACACCCTGCCCCTGGACCCGGAGACTGCCACCACCCCGGGCCGGACCGCCCTGTACGTGGACCGGGACGGCGTCATCGTGTGGGCGGGCATCGTCTGGACCAGGGAGATCGTCAAGGGCGGCAAGGCCATCCAGGCGGCGGAGCTGCTCAGCTACTACACCCGCCGGTACGTGAAGACCACGCTGTCGACGGACACGTCGCTGCTCCTCAACACCGCGTACGTGCCGACCGGGCAGCGCCTGTACACCGACCAGAAGTACATCGTCTGGTCCCTGCTCCAGTACGCGCACGCGCAGCCCAACGGGAACATCGGGATCAGCACTGCACAGCTGGTTGCCCCTGCGCACGGCGTGCCCCGGATGGTGTCCTACTTCCGGTTCGAGCGGCCGGAAATTTACGGGAGCATCGCCGAACTCGCGGCGGCCGACGACGGATTCGACTTCGGGATCGAGGTCGGGTGGAACCCGGTGTCCAACAACAACCCGCCCACCCGGTACAAGCGGGCCCGCACGTGGTTCCCGCGGCGCGGCCGGCCCGCCGACCAGTCGGGCTTGGTGTTCGTGAAGGGCGGGTCCGGCGGGTCGATCCTGGATTACGACTGGCCGGAGGACGGGACCGCGTCCGCGACCGAGGTGTCGGCGGTGGGCGACGGATCTGGTGAGGCGCGGGTGACGTCGGTGCGGCAGGACGCTGACCGGCTGGCGGCGGGGTGGCCGCTGCTGGAGCAGGTCACCGCGTACGAGGGTGTGATCGACCAGGCGCGGTTGGACGGGTTGGCGGCGGCCGAGCTGACCGCCCGGAGCGGCGCGCAGACGCAGCCCACGTTCACCGTCGCGGCCGACGCCGACCCGGTGTTCGGGTCGTACGAGGTGGGCGACGAGGCGCTGTTCGTGATCGACCCGGAACCGACGACGCCGGGCGGCCGTGAGGGTGTCCTGCGGATCGTGAGCATCGAGGTCACCGCCGCGACCGGGCCTGAGCGGGTCCGCCTTACCTGCGCGGCGGCGTGAGATGGCCCAACGAGTCCCGTCCACGGACCTGCTGTCCCGCCTCGCGGCGCTGGAGGAGCAGGTGGCGACGCTGCGCCGTACTGGCTGGGAGCGCGACGAGCTCCCGCTCTGGCCGACGAGCTACACGGCGATGGCGTTCAACGACGGCACGGTCTTCAGCACGTTGTGGGAGGGCGTGATGTCGCCGCGGACCGCGTCCCTGTCGTTGGGGTTGACGTTCGTCGGCGACCAGGTGACGGGCACGAACACCGGTGGGGCGTGGCAGGTGCTGTTGGGCGGGGCGGTGGTGTGGTCGGGGACGGTCCTGCCGACGTACACGGTGCAGTACGCCAACACGGTGCTGGATCTCCTGCCGTACCGGGGCCAGTCGGAACTGCTGGTGGAGATCCAGACGCGGCGGACGTCGGGGGCGTCGACCGGTGGCCGCAATGGAAACGGCGGGTCCATCGGGCTCAGCCCTCGCTTCGCTCGACTCCTCTGAAAGGAACCTCATGGCCTGGTACCCGCGCGCTACGAAGATGGAGCTGCAACCCGAGTCCGACTCGCAGGCGGCGATCCGGCCGACGCAGCTCATCATGCACTCGATCGTCGCGAACTGGACGGCGCGCAGGACGTACGAGTTCTGGCGCGACAGCACGAACCTCGAGTCCCACTTCGGGGTCGGGTACGGGGCGCGCGACATCGCCCAGTACATCGGCACCGAGACCCGGGCCGACGCGAACGCCGGGGCGAACAGGCGGGCCGACGGCACCGGGGCGATCTCCGTGGAGACAGCTTCCAACTCGACGGCCACCGACCCGTGGAACGCGTCGCAGCTCGAGGAACTCATCGTGCTCGGGGTGTGGGCGCACCAGCGCCACGGAATCCCCCTGCGGATCTGCCGTACCCACTCCGACCCAGGGTTCGGCTACCACTCGATGTACTCGCAGTGGTCGACGTCGGGCACGGCGTGCCCTGGCCCGGCCCGTATCCGGCAGTTCCGCGAGGTGGTGTTCCCGGCGATCGTTGCCCGCGCCACCAACAAGCCCAGCCCGAAACCGATCGAGGAGGACCCCATGGCGGGGATCACGAAGCAGGACATCTTCAACGCGGTGTGGAAGACCGACGCGATAGCTGGTCCGACCGACGCCGCCGACCACAAGACCAACCCCACGTGGCAGGCACAGAGCATCCTGAAGGACGTGCAGGTTCGCGTGCGTCGGATGGACGCCACGGTGAAGGCGCAGTCTGCGGCGATCACCGCGCTGGCCGGGCAGGTCGGCAAGAACACCGACACCGCCACCGTTGTCGCCGCCGTACAGAAGGCCATCGCAGACGCCGTCATCAAGGTCGACGTCGACATCAACAGCAAGGAGTCCTGACCATGAGCGAGACCCCGTTCCCCCTCCCGTCGACCGAGACGGTCGTGAAGACGGCGACGACGTACGCCCGCGACCTCGCCGAGCGGACCCTGGCGACGGCCGTCGTCGCCGCCGGTGCGGTAGCTGTAGCGGCCGGCCCGGCGGACATGTTCTCCGCCAGCTTCTGGGAGACGATGGCGGCGGCCGGGATAGCCGCGGCCGGGACGCTGCTGAAGGGCATGGCGGCACGGGCGTTCGGCGCGAAGAACTCCGCGTCGCTGGCCAAGGGCGTCTGATGCGGGCCGCGGTGGTCAGGCGGCTCCGCGCCCGGCTGGGCCGCCGCGGCCCCTTCCTCGCGTTCATGGGCGTCGGCAAGATGTGCTGGGGCGCCGGGCTCATCGTCCAGCCGCCGAACTCCGCCGGCCTGCAACTCCTCACCAGCATCGCCCCGCTGCACTGCTGGGCATGGGTGTGGATCCTTGCCGGTGCGGTGACGTTCGCCAGCGCTTGGCTGCGGTTCGGGCAGGATCGGTGGGGGTTCCTCGCCGCTTCGGTGCCCCCCGCGTTGTGGGCGTTCGTCTACGGATGGGCCGCCGTGCTGGGTGAGTATCCGCGCGGCGTCTTCGTTTTCCTGTGGTACATCACGTCGCACTGCGGCGTGATCTGGTGCGCGTCGCGCGTCCCTCCCGGTGGCGGCCGCACGCGCCCGGCCGTGGGGGCTGTAGAGGGGAGCCCGGGTTGAACAACGCCTGGCTGACCATAGTCGGAACCTGCCTGACGGTGACCGGTGTCATCGTCACGGGGTGGCTGACGTATCGAGGGAGTCGGACGGCGGCCGCGATCCAGGCGGCCCCCGCGGCGAAGGCCGGGGACCTCTCGGTGTTGCAAGCCACGGTCGAACGGGTCGACCAGGAGAACGGGAAGCTACGCGACCGGCAGTCCCGGCTGGAGTCGTTGCTGCGGGCGTGCACCTGGACGATGGACCGGTGGGCGGGCCAGATGCACCGGGCGGGGATCGAGCCGGAGCCGCCCCATCCCCTGGTCGACGAGTACAACCGAACTGGAGTGTGACGACATGCCGTTCCCCGCGGGAGTTGAAACGGTCGTCCTGACCGGGCACCAGCATCTGGCCGATGGCGACGGCAGCCCGCTGCCGGTACGGGTCCGGCCGACGCCGCGACGCGTCGTCTCCCCGGTCCATGGCGTCGTCGTCGATGACGGGTGGGTCGTCGTCGACCTGGACGACGCAGGTCAGTGGAGTGTCGAGCTGCTGGCGACGGACGCGGAGGGGTGCACGCCGACGGGGTGGACGTACCGGCTGGAGACGGGCGGCGACGCCCAGCACATCATGCTCCCGGCCGCGCTCAGCATGGTGGACGTGGCGGATCTGCTGCCCGCTGGGGAGGACGGCGGTACGTACGTCCTCGTACCGGGGCCGCCGGGTCCTGCTGGCCCGGCGGGTGCTGACTCGACGGTGCCCGGCCCGCCTGGGGCAACGGGTGCTACGGGGCCCGCCGGTCCGGAGGGTGACACCGGGGCGACCGGAGCGACGGGCCCGGCAGGGGCCACGGGCGCAACAGGCGCCACCGGGCCAGCGGGTCCGAAGGGAGACACGGGCGCCACCGGGGCGCAGGGTCCGCAGGGCCCCGCCGGGGTGCCGCCAACGGGCGACGTTGTCGGCGTGACCCGCACCGTGGACAAGCCGGTCGACGAGCAGGTGGTGAACAGCACCACTCTTCAGGACGACGATCACCTCACCATCTCCGTCACGGCGGGGGGCCGGTACGTGATCGACGCGTGCCTCATTGCGTCTGGGGACCCCGCCGCAGACCTGGCCCTCACCCTGGCCGCCCCACCCGGATCCACCGGTCACTGGACCCCCGGCGCAATCACCCTTGGCGTGTCCGACGGCACCGGCAGCGTCAGGCTCACCCGGTTCGACCTCGGGGCGCCCGCGTCCGTCGGCGTCACCGCCGCCGGGCTCATCGTTGCGCCGCTCGGCTCTATCACTGCCGGGGCGGACGGGAGCGTCACGTTGCAGTGGACGCAGAACGCGCCGACCGGGACGGCAACGGTGCTGCGCGCCGGGTCGTGGCTGCGGCTGACCCGAGTGGCCTAAGTGCGGCGGCTCCCTCTGCCCTTGCGGCGGTGGGGGGCCTTTCCTCATGCCCCAGGCTCGGGCAGCCGGGTGACGAACGTGCCGATACCCGGCTCCATGTACGCCAGGCCGGCCGTGCGCAGCTCGCGCAGCACCCGGCGTGCGGTCACCGGGCTGACCCCGGTCTCAGCCTGGAGATCCAGCGCCGACGGCAGCCGCGTACCCGGCGGGTAGACGCCGCTGTCGATGCGCTCCTCCAGCAGGGCGTACACCTGCCGCCACCTGGGGATCTCTGGTTGCCAGTCCATACCTCGGACGCTAGGCGCGCAGGGGTGGCTAGGCGAGACAGGTGAGATCAGATGGCCTATCGCACCTATCGGACCTATCGCGCCGGGTCTATGGTGGTGCCCAGACAAGAAGAGCCCCCGCGGCCTGGCAGGGCCCGGGGCTTGGACGACCGCTTCGAAGGAGCGACCGCCATGGCAGAGCGTACCGGGCCCGTCGACACCCAGGACAGTGACGCGGATGACCCCGTGCAGGACACCTACTCCGCGTTCATCAAGCACATCCAGCAGTGCCCCCCGTGCCGCAAGGACGGGGCGGACTGCGACACCGCGGCCGGGCTGCGGCAGGCCTGGCGGAAGGCCAAGGACGCGGCGGTGGCCGCATGATGTGTGACCGCTGCGACAAGCCGATCCCGCGCGGGCAGGAGGAGCGGGTCCCGATGCACAGCGCGTCGGGCGTCGGCGCGACCCTGATCCTGCACCGCGACGGATGCCGCCGCTCCCCTGCGCACCCGGTGTCGTATCCGGAGCGGCGCGGTCTCTGATCTCCCGCCCGCTCTGGTCACGGCGAGGTCGGGGCGGGCGGGTCTGACGGCAGCCCCTGCTGCTCGCGCCGCAGCGGGGGCTGCTCTTCGCGTACGAGGTCGGCGAGCGGTACGCCGATCGCGTCGGCGATGCGCAGCAGGTTATCGAGCATGGGACTGGTGCGCCCGTGCTCGATGTCCTGGTAGGCGGACCGGTCCATGCCGGTACGGGTAACGATGTCCTGCTGGGAGAGATCCGCGTGCAGCCGGGCCTCTCGTATCCGCTGGCCGATCCGTTGCCTGCGCACCAGGTAGCGGGGGTCTGGGGGGATACGTGCCACGCACCCACGCTCGCCCCTCATGATCGCTTTGCATGCAGGATAAAACCTGCTTTGCTAGATCAAGGAAACCCGGGGTAACAGCAGAACACCCCCACCAAGACGGCCGTCTCCGCGTTGCCCGCCAGGCTGCGGAGAATGGCCGGCGGCGCCCCCGCCTCACCGCGGGGGCGCCGTCATTTCCACTCAATGCGCAGAGAGTCCGGGTCCCAGTACCCGCCGCCCGGCTGCCGCCCCTTCCTTGCAGGCAGGATCGTCACCGTCATCACGTAGGCCAGCACCGCACGCCGCCGGGACAGGTCCATCCCTGCCCAGACCGCGTCTATGTCGGCGGCCCCGACTAGGGCGGCAGCCGGGTTCACCGTCACCGCGCGGGACAAAACTTTTTCAGCAGCCTCAAGGCGGTTGCGCGCCGACACGGTGGCCACCTTGTACGACCGAAGGTCCAGGTCCCCGGAGCCGAGCGCACTGGCCAGCTCATCCAGAGTGGCGCGCGCCTCCCGCATGTCCTGCTGCGCGCCAAGGACATCAATCGGGTCCTCCTCGCGGGCGGCGAGCCACTCTGCCGCGTCGAGCCGAGAGAGCCGGTCCAGCAGGGCGATCTGCACGATGTCGTCAACCTGCTCGCGCTGTCGGGACATGTGCTTGCGGGCCCGGCAGGTGTACGCGCCCCAGTAGCGGGTCTCCGATCCAGGGTTGCGCGAGTTCGATGTGCACGCCCGCATCGTGGTCCCGTCGGCGCACCGCCCGCACAGATAGAGGCCGCTGCCGAGGTACTTGCGCTCGTTGCCGGGGGAGAGCCGCCGCGCCGGGTCAGTGAGGATTGCGCAGACGCTGCGCCAGGTCGGCTCATCCAACGGTGCTGGCCACAGTCCGGGGCCTACCTCTTCTCGTCGGTGGGTAACGATGCCCGCGTTGCGGGACCGCAGAAGCATGCTGCGGACCTCGGGTCCCTCCCATTGGCTCCCGGTGCTGGTGAGGATCTCGCGGGCCACCCACCCTGCCGCGAGGGAGCGCAGCGACGCACCCGCGAGTACTGATCGGGCAGCCTCCCGGATGCATTCGAACTCGAACTCGATGGGCGTCATCCCGTCGGCTTCCCAGCCGAACGGGCGGCGCCCACCGAAGTGCTGACCCTTCGCGGCCATCTCGTCGCGCTTCCGGCGCTGCCGCTCAACCATGCGCTCGACCTCGTACCGGGCCTGCACACCGAGTTGCCGGGCGATCATGCGTCCGGTGGCGGTGGTGAGGTCCAGGTGCCCGGCCTTGACGGTGCGCGTCTCGATCCGGAGTGGCTCGCAGACGTCGATGTACTCCTCCAGCTCAGCCGGGGAGCGGTGTAGCCGGTCGGTATGCCACGCCAGGACGGTGCCTGCGTGCCCCTCTCGCAGGTCCTGAATCATCTTCCGGTATCCGGGGCGGGGCTTGCCGCTGTAGGCGCTCAGGTCGTTGTCCTCGTACACCTCGACGACATCGAGGCCGAGTTGCTCGGCAAGCTGCTCGCAGTCCTCGCGTTGGCGGGCGACTCCGAGGCCGGCGCCTTCCCGGTCACTGCTGATGCGGCTGTAGATGACGGCGCGCCGATCGGTTCCGGCTGCGGCGTCGATGGCGGCACGGAGGTTGGGGCTCATGGCCGTAGCCTGCCACTTTAGAAAGGTTCTTTGCAGAGTTTCGCTAGGTCGAAACCGGATCCGCTCTTGGGGACCGAGGCCGGGGAGAGCCCGACCGTGAGCTTCTTCTGCGGCCACTCCGCCCCGGAATTGACCACTGCGGCCCGCACCCGGTCCCGGCTCTCGATCAGGCTCTTGTCCGGCAGCCCGACCAGCGTGAAGGCCGCCACCCCCGGCTCGAGATCCGCCTGGACCTCCACCACCACGCCCTCGACGCCGACCAGCGCCACGGAACACGCCCGGGCGTACCCCATCAGGACACCCCCCGGGCGTGCTCGGTGACGGGTGCGCCGCGCCGGGGCACGATCACCCCGATCAGGTCGATCCGGACCCCGCCGGCCGGCGGACCGCCGTGCCGCTCCAGCCAGATCTCGGCGAGCCGTCGCAGCCGGTCCGCCTTGACCGGGGTGACCGCGGCCATGGGATGTTCGAACCCCTGGGACCTGCGGGTCTTCACCTCGCAGAAGACGAGTGCGTCGCCGTCCCTGGCGACGATGTCGACCTCTCCGGCGCGACAGCGCCAGTTGCGCTCGATCACGGCCATTCCGGCGTCGGTCAGCAGCCGTGCCGCCAGATCCTCGCCGTACCGCCCGAGTGCTCCCCGTGCGTTCATCTCGGCACCACCTCCGGCACCGACTCTGACCCGGCCGGCCGGAAGTTGTGGATCTTGGTGGATAACCTTCCCTATGTGGAAAACCCGGTCACCCAAACGGGTGACCGGGTCCGTACCGCATCTCGCACGAGTCGGCGGCCCCGTAACCTGCGGACCGCGCGGGGTCAGCCTCCCGGAAGTTCCAGATCACTCTTGTTGAGCTCTTCGATATTGACGTCCTTGAAGGTCAGCACGCGGACCTGCTTGACGAACCTCGCGGGCCGGTACATGTCCCAGACCCAGGCGTCCGCCATGGACACCTCGAAGAAAACCTCACCCTGGACGGAGTGCACCTGCATCTCGTAGTCGTTGGTGAGGTAGAAGCGCCGTTCGGTCTCGATCACATATTTGAACAGACCGACGACATCGCGGTACTCCCGGTAGAGCTTCAGCTCCATCTCGGTCTCGTACTTCTCGAGGTCCTCGGCGCTCATGGCATGTTTCCCCTTCAGCCGTGCGTCCCCCTATTGTGCGTCAGCCTCCGGCGCCCCTGGACGATCAGGCGATCTCGGCGGCGAGGACCAACGGAACACGCGGGGGACCCTCGTCGAGGAGCGTGCGCAGCAGCTCGGCGAGTCTGGTCGGGTACACCGTCTCACGCGTCGCGAGGAGTTCGGCGGAGCTCCACCACCTCAGACCGGCGACGCTGCGCAATTCGAGCTCGGTGAGGCCCTGGGGGTCGGTGGCGGTCTGTGCCGTACGGGCCAGGAAGTACCACTCGTCCTGGTTCCAACGCCGCCCGTCGAACGGGAAGGAGCAGATCCGCTTCCAGAGCACCGGGCCCAGCTCGATGTCGGTGATCCCGGTCTCCTCGGCCAGCTCGCGGCGGGCCGCCTCCTCATGGGTCTCGTCGCCCTCCAGGCCGCCGCCGGGCGTGAACCACCAGTCGTTCTCGGGGTCGCCCGGCTCATGGCCGTGGAGCAGGAGGATGCGGTCGTCGGGGTCCAGAAGCACCACCCGGGCCACCCTGCGCGCAGCTCCGGTCACCGGGTGGTCCCGGCGCTCCGCCCGCGGCGGGCGGAGCGGGCGGCGACGGGTCCGTACGCCGCTCCTCCCAGGATGAGGACCACGCCGACCAGCACCGCCCCCGCCTGGAACGGGAGCGGGCCGTCGGCGGAGACCCCGCCGGGCAGCGCGGCGAACGACTCGGGGCGGCCGATCATGCCGTTCATCGGCCAGGCCACCGCGTCGACCCGGGCCTGGACGGCGCTCAGGGGTACGGAGCCCTGCCCTGCTTCCTCCAGATGGACCCGGGAGTCCAGGGAGGTGGACCGCTCGTCGCCGAGGAGGAAGATCTGGCCCTCGGGCACCTTGGCCGAGAAGTTCTGCGGCGAGGCGGGCGCCCGCGTCCCCGCGGCGGCCGGGCCGCGATTGATGTACGGCTCCTCGACGGGGGTCCCGCCGACGGTGAGCCGTCCGTCCTTGTCGCAGCAGGCGACCGTGTCCCCGCCGATGCCGACCACGCGCTTCACCATCGGGGTGTCGCCCCAGACGCTGTCGGTGAAGACCACCACGTCACCGCGCCGGACATCGGCGCCGGTTATCCGCTCCGCGAGCACCCGGTCGCCGGCGTTCACCGTGGGGGACATGGAGTCGGTGGGGACGGCGTACGGCTTGTACACCACGGCCGCCCAGAGGAACCCTCCGAGGAAGAGCACACAGCCGACGGCCACGGCCAGACCCGACACCATGGTGCCGGTCCTGCCGCGGCCGTCATCGTTGCTCTGCGTACCGCTCATCCCAGCGCTCCCCCATCGGAGATCGACAATCGCTGATCCGAGTCGGCACCCTACCCGGCGGTACGCCCGGCGGTCAGCCTCCTGCGCCGCCACAACACGAGGGGCAGCGCTCCGGCTACCCCGAGTGCGGCCGGGGCCAGCGCGGCGGCCGCGTTCAGCCCGGGCTGGTCGAACGTGCTGGGGATCGGCAGGGTCGCCCAGCGGCCCACGGGCCAGGCGACGACGATCGCGCGGCCGACGACCTCGTCGTTGGAGACGGTGCCCTGGCCGGGGAGCTCCTGGTGGTAGCGGGAGTCCAGGGAGTTCTGCCGGTGGTCGCCCATGACGAAGATCCGGCCCTCCTCGACCTTGATCGGGCCGAAGGGCTTGTCGTTGCACGGGGTGTTCCCCGGGAAGATGAACGACTTCTCGTCGAGCGCCTTGCCGTTGACCGTGACCGGACCGTTCTCCTTGCACTCGACGGTATCGCCGCCGACCGCGATGACCCGCTTGATCAGGTCCTTCTCCTCGGCGGAGGGCATCAGACCGATGAAGCTGAGGAACTTCTGCGCCACGTTGGGCTCCGGTGTGGCGGCATCCTCCAGCCAGCCGCCCGGATCGTGGAAGACCACGACCTCGCCGCGCTCCGGCTCGGAGCCGAACCAGGGGGTGAGCTTGTCGACCAGCACCCGGTCGCCCCGCTGCAGGGTGTTCTGCATCGAGTCCGAGGGAATCGAGAACGCCTGGATCAGGAAGGTCTTGATCAACAACGCCAGGATCAGGGCGATCCCGACGAGCAGCGGCAGCTCCATCCAGAAGGAGCGCTGCCTTCGGGCGGGCCTGCCGCCGCCCGGAGTGCCATCGTCGTCGCCCGGTGTACCGCCGTCACCGCCCGGCGGTACCGCCGCGCCGCCCTCGGGAGACTCGTCGCGCTCCGGCCGGTCCTCGGGTTCGTCGTGTCCGGATCGTGCGCCGACCGCCAAATCCCCCACATCCACTCCTCAGTACGTGCCACTGCCCGCGCCCGGTCCGGTGCAGGCCCACCACTCCCATAACGAGCGGGAGTTCCGCAGGGGTCGGGAGCCGGACCATTCCGTCCCGATCCGGAGTGGCAACCCTATGCGACGACCCCGGAACCGCCGCCTCCGCTCCACTCGCCCGTGCCACCGCGGCGAAGGCCTCGCGCTCCTCCAGGGTGGTCCAGTTGGAGAAGGGCCAGGCGATCACGACGGCCCGCCCCACCACCTCCTTCTCGGAGACCGTGCCCTTGTCGGGCTCGTCGAGGTGGAAACGGGAGTCGGCCGAGTTGGACCGGTGGTCGCCCATCATGAAGAGGCGTCCCGCCGGAACCTCCACCTCGAACTGCACGGTCGAGGGCCGGTCGTCCGGGTGCAGGTAGGGCTCGGTCAGCGGTACGCCGTTGACGGTGACGCGGCCGTCGGTGCCGCAGCACTTCACGGTGTCGCCGCCGACGGCCACCACCCGCTTGATCAGGTCCTGCTCGTCGTCGGAGGGCAGCAGCCCGATGAACTTCAGCGCCTCGGTGGCCTGCTTGACGCCGACCGGCGGGTCCTCCTTCCCGTCGGCGTTCTCCTGCTGGAGCCAGCCGCCGGGGTCCTTGAAGACGACGACGTCCCCGCGCTGCGGTTTCGACCCGAACAACGGGGTCAGCTTGTCCACCAGGACGCGGTCGCCGATCTTGATGGTCTGCTCCATCGAACCGGACGGAATCACGAACGCCTGGACGAGGAAGGTCTTCAGGACGAGCGCGATCAGCAGTGCCATCACGATGAGGACCGGTATCTCCCTCACCGCGGATCTGCGCCGCTTGCGTCTGACCTTCTTGGCGAGCCTGCGGCGCTCGGCCCGGGTCGGCAGCGAGCGGGGCCCGGTGGGCCGGCTCCCGGTGGGCAGCGGGACATCGGGGGCCGGGGCGCCGCGCGGGCGCCCTCGGTTACCCATGCGCCCTGCCGGGCGCCCGTACGCCGTCGAAGGCGCCGGTCCCCTCCAGGCCGCCGATCCGGGCGGGCGGCCAGCCCAGCCAGTCCACCCGGCCGATCACCCGCGCGACGGGGACCATCCCGCCCCCGGGCGATCCGAGGTGGTCGCGGGAGTCGCTGGAGCGGCTGCGGTGGTCGCCCATCACCCAGAGCGTGCCCGGCGGGACGACGATGTCGAACGGGGCCTCGGAGGCGGTGTCGCCGGAGTGGAGGTACGTCTCGTCCGCCGGCACCCCGTTCACCTGGAGCCTCCCCCGCGCGTCGCAGCAGACGACCCGGTCGCCTCCCACGCCCACCACACGCTTCACGAAGTCGGTGTCGGGTGGTTCGGCCACGCCCAGGGAGGCCGCCGCCCCGCGCGCCAGCGCGGCCAGCGGGTTCGCGTCCAGGTCCTCCCGTACGAAGGAGCCCGTTCCGTCGAAGACCACCACATCGCCGCGCCGGGGCTCGGCGCCGGACCGGTACGCCAGCTTGTTGACCAGCACCCTGTCGCCGACCCGCAGGGTGGGTTCCATGGAGCCGCTGGGGATCAGGAAGGGCTGGACCACGAGGGCGCTGAACAGAAGCATCACGGCCGTGCCCGCCACCCCCGCGACGAGGATGCGCCGCCGCCAGGACCGTACGGCCGCGACAGCGCCCCGGACGCGCGAGAAGCGCGACCCCTCCTCGGACCCGGCACGGGGTTCCGAGGAGCGGTCGCGCTCCGAGTGCTCTGCTTGGGTGTCCATCGCGGGCGAATCCTATCCGGCCGCCCTGTGGACGCCAGAGGGTGCCTTGCCGGTCACCCGCTGGAGGCAGATCAGTTGTCGCGCTTCTCCTTGATCTTCGCGGCCTTGCCGCGGAGCTCACGGAGGAAGTACAGCTTGGCGCGACGGACGTCACCGCGGCTGACGAGCTCGA
This sequence comes from Streptomyces sp. NPDC006261, assembly GCF_040613515.1. NCBI lineage: Bacteria > Bacillati > Actinomycetota > Actinomycetes > Kitasatosporales > Streptomycetaceae > Streptomyces > Streptomyces sp. NPDC006261. The sequence goes on along the minus strand of NZ_JBEXSI010000004.1, from coordinate 62,324 downwards.
TCTTCTCGAAGATCGGGCTGTGCACGGGGAAGGTGCGCTCGACGCCGACGCTGAAGGAGACCTTGCGGACCGTGAAGGTCTCGCTGACGCCCGAGCCCTGACGGCGGATGACGATGCCCTTGAACTGCTGGATACGGGAGCGGTTGCCCTCGATCACTCGCACGTGGACGTTGACGGTGTCACCGGGGCGGAACGCCGGGACGTCCGAACGGAGGGTGGCGGCGTTGACGCCATCGAGCAGGGAAGTCATGAGTTCTGCTTTCTTCGCCGATGCCACAGGTCATCGACGGGATATCGAGAGGAGTGAAGGAGTGCTGATCGCGTCGGGCGGGCGTCTTTCCCCCTGTGGCAGGGGCGCACACCGGACGTACAGCAGCGGCCTATTCTTCCACGGCCGGGGGCCTGCGCCAAAATCGGCCGCCGGGCTCCGGCGCGAAGCCGAGGATGGAGAGGATCTCGCGGTCCTTCTTGTCGAAGGCGCCCGCCTCGCACCGCTCGATCAGATCGGGCCGGTTGAGGGCGGTCCGGGCGAACGCCTGGTCGCGCCGCCAGCGCGCGATCTTCCCGTGGTGGCCGCTGAGCAGGACATCCGGGATCCCCCGGCCGCGCCACTCGGGCGGCTTGGTGTAGACGGGCCCCTCCAGAAGGTCGGCCATGGCGCCGGGAGCGAAGGAGTCGTCGCGGTGGGACTCGGCGTTGCCGAGGACGCCGGGCAGCAGCCGGGCCACGGCCTCCGTGATCACGAGGACGGCGGCCTCACCGCCGGCCAGCACGTAGTCGCCGATGGAGACCTCGACGACCGGGAGCCGGGTGGCGTACTCGTCGACCACACGGCGGTCGATGCCCTCGTACCGCGCCGGGGTGAAGACCAGCCAGGGCTCGGCGGAGAGCTCCACGGCCAGTTCCTGGGTGAACGGGCGGCCGCTGGGCGTGGGCACGACGAGGACCGGGGCGTGCGCGCCTGACTCGTACCCGTCGGCCAGCGCCTGGTCCAGCGCGTCACCCCAGGGCTCGGTCTTCATGACCATGCCGGGGCCGCCCCCGTAGGGCGTGTCGTCAACCGTGTTGTGCCGGTCGTACGTCCACTCCCGCAGGTCGTGGACGTGGACGTCGAGCACCCCGCGGGCGCGGGCCTTGCCGACCAGGGAGACGTTCAGCGGCTCCAGGTACTCGGGGAAGATCGTGACGACGTCGAGCCGCATCAGGCGTCGCCCTTCGGCGCCTCGTCGTCCTCGGAGGCCTGCTCCTCGTCGCGGGAGGAGACCACCACGGCCTCGCTCTCGTCGATCAGGCCCGGCGGCGGAGTGATGACCGCACGCTGCTCCTCCAGGTCGATCTCGGTGACGATCTCCTCCACGAAGGGGATCATCACCTCGCTGCCGTCGGGGCGTTCCACGATGAAGAGGTCCTGCGAGGGCAGGTGGGAGACCTCGGCGATCCGGCCGATCTCCGTGCCGTCGGCGAGCACGACGTCCAGGTCGACGAGCTGGTGGTCGTAGAACTCCTCGGGGTCCTCCGGGAGCTCCTCCGGGTCCACCTCGGCGATCAGCAGGGTGTTGCGCAGGGCCTCGGCGCCCGTGCGGTCGCGCACGCCCTCGAAGCGCAGCAGCAGCCTGCCGCTGTGCACCCGTCCCGACTCGATCGTGAGCGGGCCGGTGGCCGCCGGGTCGGTGGCCAGGACGGCACCGGGGCCCAGCCGCAGCTCCGGCTCGTCCGTTCGTACCTCGACGGTGACCTCGCCCTTGATGCCATGGGCGCGGCCGATCCGCGCAACTACCAACTGCACGCTGTTCTCCGATTGATGGGGTGGAGGCCTGGGAAGCCGGCCGGTCGCGGTGGCCTACGACAAAGGCCGGGGACGGCCCGAAGGCCTTCCCCGGCCCTGGCCGGTGTTCAACTGCGGTCAGCGGACCTGGTCCACATCGACGAGGTCGACACGGATCCCACGACCGCCGATAGCGCCCACGACGGTCCGCAGAGCGCGAGCGGTGCGACCGTTACGGCCGATCACCTTGCCGAGGTCGTCGGGGTGGACCCGGACCTCCAGCACGCGCCCGCGGCGCAGGGTGCGCTCGGCAACCTGCACGTCGTCGGGGTTGTCGACGATGCCCTTCACGAGGTGCTCGAGAGCCTCCTCGAGCATGCTCAGGCCTCGGTCGACTCGGTGGACGCGGCAGCGTCAGCCGAGTCGTCCGCCTTCTTGTCGGCCTTCTTGGCCTTGGGGGTGATGGCCTCACCCTTGGCCTCGTCGCCGTCCGAGGACAGCGCCTCGAACAGCGCGCGCTTGTCAGCCTTGGGCTCCGGCTGCAGGAGCGGCGCGGGGGCCGGAAGGCCCTTGTGGGCCTGCCAGTCACCGGTGAGCTTCAGGATCGCGAGGACCGGCTCGGTCGGCTGGGCGCCGACGGACAGCCAGTACTGCGCGCGCTCTGCGTTGACCTCGATGCGCGAGGGGTTCTGCACCGGGTGGTACAGACCGATCTCCTCGATGGCCCGGCCATCACGGCGGGTACGGGAGTCGGCGACGACGATGCGGTAGTGAGGCGAACGGATCTTGCCCAGACGCTTCAGCTTGATCTTGACTGCCACGGAAGTGGTGTCTCCTGGTCTATGACGTGGTTGGGCACAACTAGATGCCACGTGGGGTTGCGGTACTCGGAGTGCCCGATGGACGCGTCAGCCGGAGGAGAGAGGGGTCCTGTGCGACTGTCGAGTACAGCTAGCCATTGTGCCACACCACTTCGGCTCACCCCACCGCGACCGCCGCTTCCGGGATCTGGAACGGCTTGCCGCAGCCACCGCAGACGATCGGGGCCTGGGCCAGGACCGAGGGGACGACGCGGACGTTGCGTCCGCAGTCGCAGACGGCCTTGACCCGCACCCCGCCCCCGGAGGAGCCGTGCCGGGCGGCAGGGCCCCGGAAGGAGCGCTTGGTGTCGGCGGCGGTGGCGACCGTGTGCGCCTTGAGGGCGCGCTGCAGCCGTTCGGTGGTCGGGCGGTACCGGCGCTTGGCCTCCGGATTCAGCGTGACCAGGGAGAATCCGCTGCTGGGATGGGGTTCCTCGGCATGGTCGAGGCCCAGCTCCTCGGCGATCGCGAGGAAGCGTCGGTTGTGGTAGCGGCCGGCACGGGAAGTGTCACGGACTCCTCTCGCGGCAGCGATGCCGTGGACTGCCTCGTGGAGCAGTCGCTCGAAGGAGAGCTCGGCGCCACAGGCGGACGAGGACTCTCCGATCAGGGACTCGGGCGCGGCTAGATCGGGCAGCTCGGGGTGGTACCGCTGAATGTCGGCCCACGCCTGTGCCAGCTCTGCGGCAAGTACAGGTGGTGTCGTGCTCACGTCGTGACAACGAGTCCGAGTGCCCCGGTGTTCCTATTCCGGGGCATCCCAAATAATTTGCACGTACCAGTCAGTTGCCCGTGATGTGCCCTGGATGCGTCCGGAGGCGGGCGGGTGCGCCGAACTGCGGAGAAGTCGCACAGCTCGCCCCAAGGTGGTGCACAGCGTGCGGTACTTCCGGCGCACGCCATGTGCGGTGCGCCGGCGCCCGGTGCCACTTACGGGTCTGCCGGAAAGGCTACCCGGCGGGCCACTCGACGTGCCCGCTGCCCGGTGTCGGGTAAGACTGGTTCGGAGAGGCGCACGACCGGGGTACGCAAAACAGTGCCCCACAACCCCTGGACGGAACGGCGGAAGCGCAGTTCTCTGGCATACGGGGGGTGCGGACATACGCACACGGGGGCCGACCACTCGGGCAAGATCGACCTCTTGGCGGATTGGGGCGCTTTCCATGACACCAACGCTCGTCCGGAACCACCGGGACGCGGAGCACTCCGCGCCGGCGGACGCCGGTACCCGTGCCCGCGACTGGGCCGAGATCCAGGAACGCATGCTGGCACCGCTCTACGAGGCGGTGTACGACCGGCTCGAAGTCGGACCCGCCACCCGGATGCTGTCGCTCGGCTGTGGCTCCGGGCTCGCCATGCTCGTCGCGGCGGCCCGGGGGGCGCAGGTGACGGGCGTGGACTCCGACCGCGAGCGCCTGGCGCTCGCGCGTGAGCGGCTGCTGCCCGACGAGGGCGCGGAAGGTACGCCCGCGCACCGGGCCCGGCTGCACGACGACGGGCTCCCGGCGGGCGCCGGCGCGGACGGGGCACCGTACAGCCTGATCACCGTCTTCGAGCCGATCGGCTGTGCGGCCGGTGACTCCGAGGGGCTGGTTCCGGCGCTGGAGTCGGCGCTGCAGCTGGCCGCCCGGGGCGCGACCGTGGTGCTGACCGGCTGGGGCCCGCCGGAGCGGTGCGCCACGGCGCCGGTACTGCGGGTCGCGGCCCGGCTGACGGAGTCCGCGCGTCCGCCGCATCCTGGCGGGTGGCGGCCGACGCTCCGGGACGACCTGGAGGACGTGGCCGCGCGGGCGGGTCTGAAGCCGGACGGTTCGGGGCGGGTCTCCTGCCCCTTCGGGTACGCGGATCCGGACAGCGCGGTGCGCGGGCTGCTGTCGACGGGACTCTTCGACGCCGCCGTACGCGCCACCGACCGCTCCCAGGTGGAGAAGGAGGTCGCGGAGGCGCTGCATCCCTACCGGCGGGCGGACGGCACGGTGTGGATGCCGAACGTCTTCCGCTATCTGGTGTGCACTACGTGAGCTGAAAGAAGCCGCTCCGAACGCGCGTAAGGGGCGCCCTCTCTCAAGGGCGCCCCTTACGCGTGTCCTGCTGTCGCCGGTCAGCCCATGAACTTCTTGAACTCGTCCGGCAGCTCGAAGTTCTTGTCCTCCTGCGCGGGCAGCCCGAACGCGCCACCCTGGGCGGCCGCCTGCTCGCGGCGCTCCGCGGCAGCGGCCTCCTCGGCCTTGCGCTTCATCGGGTTGCCGCTCTTGCGCTTGCCCTTGGCCTGCTTGATCTGCTTCTTCTGGCGGCCGGGGCCACCGCCCATGCCGGGCATACCCGGCATCCCGGGCATACCGCCACCCTGGGCCATCTTCGACATCATCTTGCGTGCCTCGAAGAAGCGCTCCACCAGGCTCTTGACCGCGGAGACCTCGACGCCCGACCCCTTGGCGATCCGGGCCCGGCGCGAGCCGTTGATGATCGTCGGCTCGTTGCGCTCCTTGGGGGTCATCGACTTGATGATCGCTGCGGTGCGGTCGATGTCACGCTCGTCGATGTTGTTGATCTGGTCCTTGATCTGCCCCATGCCGGGCAGCATCCCGAGCAGCTTGGAGATGGAGCCCATCTTGCGGACCTGCTCCATCTGGGCCAGGAAGTCGTCAAGGGTGAAGTCCTTGCCGCCCTTGCTCGACTGGAGCTTCGAGGCCATTTTGGCGGCCTCTTCCTGGCTGAACGTCTTCTCCGCCTGCTCGATCAGGGTGAGCAGGTCACCCATGTCGAGGATGCGGGAGGCCATCCGGTCCGGGTGGAACGCGTCGAAGTCCTCCAGCTTCTCGCCGTTCGACGCGAACATGACCTGCTTGCCCGTGACATGGGCGATCGAGAGGGCCGCACCACCGCGGGCGTCACCGTCGAGCTTGGAGAGGACCACGCCGTCGAAGCCGACACCGTCGCGGAACGCCTCCGCGGTGTTGACCGCGTCCTGACCGATCATCGCGTCGACGACGAAGAGGATCTCGTCGGGGCTGACGGCGTCGCGGATGTCCGCGGCCTGCCGCATCAGCTCCTGGTCGATACCGAGGCGGCCGGCGGTGTCGACGATCACGATGTCGTGGACCTTGGCCTTGGCGAACTCGATGGAGTCCTTGGCGACCTGGACCGGGTCGCCGACGCCGTTGCCCGGCTCGGGGGCGTACACCGCGACGCCGGCGCGCTCGGCGACGACGCTCAGCTGGTTGACGGCGTTGGGGCGCTGGAGGTCGCAGGCGACGAGCAGCGGGGAGTGGCCCTGGCCCTTGAGCCAGAGGCCGAGCTTTCCGGCCAGCGTCGTCTTACCGGCACCCTGGAGACCGGCGAGCATGATCACGGTGGGCGGGTTCTTGGCGAACCGCAGCCGCCGGGTCTCGCCGCCGAGGATGGAGACGAGCTCCTCGTTGACGATCTTGACGACCTGCTGGGCGGGGTTCAGCGCCTGGGAGACCTCGGAGCCGCGCGCGCGCTCCTTCACGTTGGCGATGAAGGCCCGGACCACGGGCAGGGCGACGTCGGCTTCCAGCAGGGCGATACGGATCTCGCGTGCCGTGGCGTCGATGTCCGCCTCGGACAAGCGGCCCTTGCCCCGGAGGTTCTTGAAAGTCGCGCTAAGGCGGTCGGAGAGAGTATCGAACACGGCGCTCGTCGGTCCTCAGGGTCGGGGGCGGGGCAGGTCAGTCGCCCTCCAGGGTATCCGTCCCCCGGAGAACGCCAAGCCCTCGCCCGGATCCGGTGCCGGGCGAGGGCTGTGCAGAAGCGCCCTACGCGTCAGCCGAGGGCCTTCTCGACCTCCCGGGCGACCTCGGCGGCCCGGATCTCCGGCAGCGGTTCGCCGTCGGTCCCGGTGACGTAGAAGGCGTCCACCGCGTTGGCGCCGAGGGTGGAGACATGGGCGCTGCGCACCCGTACCGCGCAGCCCTCCAGGGCGTTGCCGATCCGGTGCAGCAGCCCCGGGGCGTCCTGGGACCGGACCTCGATGACGGTGGCCCGGCGGGAGCCGGCCGCCGCCACGGTGACCCGGGGCGGCGGGGCCTGCACACCCCTGCGGCGCGGGTAGGCGGCCTCCCGCTCCGCGAGCCGGGCCCGGATGTCCAGGGAGCCGTCCAGGGCCCGTACGAGGTCGGCGCGGAGCCTGGCGGCCTGTGGGAGGGACCCGTACTCGGCCGCCACCCGCCAGCTGAGCAGCAGCAGGTCCGCCCTCTCCCCCACCTCGTTGGGGAGCTCCACCGCGCGGAGGTCGGCGGCGCGCACGGTGAGGCGGTGCAGGGCGAGGACCCCGGCGGCGGCCGGCAGGACGCCGGGGCGGTCGGGCAGGGCGATGAGCAGCTCGACGCCGACCGGTTCCACCTCCCCGTCCCCGGCGGGCTCCTCGGGGTGGGAATGCAGGGTGAGGGCGGGTTCGCCGGTGCGCAGGGCCTCGATCGCGAGGCGTTCGTGCTCGGCGCTGGGCGCGGCCTCCGCCGGCTCCTCGGGGGCCTCCCCCGCGAGGACGGCGGCGACGCGCTTGACGAGGTCGGTGACGAGGGAGGCCCGCCAGGTGGACCAGGCGGCGGGGCCGGTGGCGAGCGCGTCGGCCTCGGTGAGGGCGTGCAGCAGCTCCAGGGTGGAGGCGGTGGAGACGGCCTCGGCGACCGACCGCACGGTGGCGGGGTCGTCCAGGTCGCGCCGGGTGGCGGTGTCGACGAGCAGCAGATGGTGGCGTACGAGGGTGGCGATGACGCCCACGTCGTGCTTGTCGAAGCCGATCCGGGTGGCCATGTCGCGGGCGATGACCTCGCCGGCCACCGAGTGGTCGCCGGGCCAGCCCTTGCCGATGTCGTGGAGGAGGGCGGCGACCAGGAGGAGGTCGGGGCGGTGGACGCGGCGGGTGAGGGAGGCGGCGCGGACGGCGGTCTCCACCAGGTGCCGGTCGACGGTCCAGGTGTGGACGGGGTTGCGCTGGGGGCGGCAGTGGACGCGTTCCCAGTCGGGCAGCAGCCGGGTGATGATCCCTTCCGCTTCGAGCGCCTCCCAGACGCCGACCGTGGGCTCCCCCGCGCCGAGCAGCGTGACCAGCTCCTCGCGGGCGGCGGGCGGCCACGGGACCGGCAGCGGCCGGACCGTGGTGGCGAGGTGACGTACGAGGTGGCGGGAGAGCGGCAGTCCGGCCTCGGCGGCGGCCGCGGCGGCGCGCAGGGTGAGGACGGGATCGCGGTCGGGGCGGGCGGCGCGGGCGAGGACCACTTCGCCGTCGGCCTCCACCACGCCGTCGGCGAGCGGGGCGCGGTCGGGGGCGGGTTTGGCGGACACGCGGCCGCCGCCGAGCATGGCGCGGAGCCTTGGGCGGACCGAGCGGGCGCGCAGCACCCGGTTGACCTCGCGCCAGGTGACGTCGGTGGCGTACGAGACCGTCCGTGCGGCCTCGTACACCTGGCGCAGCAGCGCGTCCGCGTCCATGAGGCCGAGCGCGCCCGCGACCTGGTCCTGCTCCTGGAGGGCGAGGCGGTCGGTGGCGCGGCCCGTGGTGAGGTGGAGGGCGTCGCGGGCGTCCAGGAGGACACGGCGGGCCTCGGTGAGCCCTTCGCGGGGCGCGTCGGCGACCCAGGAGGCGGCCACCGCGCGCAGGGCGGTGGCGTCGCGGAGGCCGCCGCGGGCCTCCTTGAGGTCGGGTTCCAGGAGGAACTGGAGCTCGCCCATCCGCTCCGCGCGCTCCTGACAGAGCTCATGGAGGGCGGGGAGGCGCTTGGGGGCCTGGTTGCGCCAGTCGGCGAGGATCGCGGTGCGCAGGGAGGCGACCAGGCCGAGGTCGCCGGCGACCGGCCGGGCGTCCAGCAGGCCGAGCTGGACCTTGAGGTCATCGCCCGCCGTCTTCCGGGCCTCGCCGGGGGTGCGCACGGAGTGGTCCAGGGCCAGGCCCAGGTCCCAGACCGGGTACCAGATGGCGTCCGCGAGGGCGGAGATCGCCGCCGCGTCGGCGCTGCCGTCGTGCAGGAGCAGCAGGTCGAGGTCGCTGCGGGGGGAGAGTTCGCCGCGGCCGTAGCCGCCGACGGCGACGAGGGCGGCGCCGCGGACCCCGGCGTGTGTCGCCGCCGACGTGAACAGGCCGGTGAGCCAGTCGTCGGTGAGGCGGGCGAGGGCCGCACGGCGCGGCGGCCCGGACCGCGCCTCCTGCTGGAGGAGGCGCAGCCGGGCCGCCGCGTAGCCGCTGGGTCCCGAGTCTTCGCTTTCGGTGATCGCTTCGGTGCTCGTCACCCAGGTGCCTTCCGTTCGGTGGGGCCGTCGGTCAGAGGGCGTCCGGGCCGCGTTCGCCGGTCCGCACGCGGACGGCGGTCTCGACCGGGACGCTCCAGACCTTCCCGTCACCGATCTTGCCGGTACGGGCGGCCTTGACGACGACCTCGATGAGCTGTTCGGCGTCCTCGTCCTCGACGAGGACCTCGATGCGGATCTTGGGGACCAGGTCGACGGTGTACTCGGCGCCCCGGTAGACCTCGGTGTGGCCGCGCTGACGCCCGTAACCGCTGGCCTCGGTGACGGTGAGCCCCTGGACGCCGAAGGCCTGGAGGGCTTCCTTGATCTCGTCCAGCCGGTGGGGCTTCACGACCGCGGTGATGAGCTTCATGCGTCCACCTTCTTTGCCTTCGGTGCTGCCGTCGGGTCCGTCGCGGGGGCGGTGGTGCGGGAGACCGTGCCGCCGCCGGCGCCGCTGAAGTCGTATGCGGTCTCGGCGTGCTCGACCTGGTCGATGCCGGAGATCTCGTCGTCCTCGGAGACCCGCATCCCGATGGTCTTGTGGAGCACCAGGGCGATGAGGCCGGAGACGACCAGAGAGTACGCGAGGACCGCGACGACTCCGACGACCTGCTTGCCGAGCTGGTCGACACCGCCGCCGTAGAAGAGGCCCTTCGCGTCGGACTGGACGCCGCCGGTGGCGAAGAAGCCGACCAGGACGGAGCCGATGATGCCGCCGACGAGGTGGACGCCGACGACGTCCAGGGAGTCGTCGTAACCGAACTTGTACTTCAGGCCGACGGCCATGGCGCACAGGACACCGGCGATGGCACCGACCGCGATGGCACCGAGCGGGCTGACCGAGCCACCCGCGGGGGTGATGGCGACCAGGCCGGAGACAGCGCCGGAGGCGGCGCCGAGGGTGGTGAAGGAGCCGTGGCGCAGCTTCTCGTAGACGAGCCAGCCGAGGACGGCCGCGGCGGTGGCGACCTGGGTGTTCAGGAACATGACGGCGCCGACGCCGTCGTCGTTGCCGAGCCAGGATCCGGCGTTGAAGCCGAACCAGCCGAACCACAGGAGGGCCGCGCCGAGCATGACGAGCGGCAGGCTGTGCGGCCGCATCGGGTCCTTCTTGAAGCCGATGCGCTTGCCGATGACGAAGATGACGCCGAGGGCCGCGGCACCGGCGTTGATGTGGACGGCCGTACCGCCGGCGAAGTCGATGACGCCCATCTCGAAGAGCCAGCCGCCCGAGCCCCAGACCCAGTGGGCCACGGGGAAGTAGACGATGGTGACCCACAGGACGATGAACAGCGCCCACGCGGTGAACTTCACGCGGTCGGCGAGGGCACCGCTGATCAGGGCCGGGGTGAGGACGGCGAACATCAGCTGGAAGGCGGCGAAGACGTACACCGGGATGGTGGTGCCGTCCCAGAGCTCGTTGACTCCGATGTCACCGAGGCCCACGTAGTCGGAGCTCCAGCCGACGACCGAGCCGACGTCGGAGCCGAAGGCGAGGCTGAATCCGTAGAGCACCCACAGGATCGTGACGATCCCGAGGCTGATGAAGCTCATCATCAGCATGTTGAGGGTGCTCTTGACGCGGACCATGCCTCCGTAGAAAAAGGCCAGGCCGGGGGTCATGAGCATCACCAGGGCCGAGCAGATGAGCATGAACCCGGTGTTGGCGGCAGACAGCTCGGGGGCGTCTGCGGCAAGCGTCGTGATGCCTGGGGGCATCGGCGTCTCCTCGTCGTCGGAGCGGCCGCGGCGTGCGGGGGAAAGCTGCGGGACCACTGGGCAAAGGTGCGGGCCGGTCAGGGGGTGTCCGGCGGATCATGGCCGGAGACCGCCTGTGCGCCATGAGATTGACGGAGCGCCGTTTCCGGGGATGCCGCACGATGTTTCGCGAGCGTGACGAAGAGGTGGTGCGTGTTACGTCGGAATGAATCCCGGGTGGCGGGTCCGGTGCGCTGCCTACCATGCGGCCCACGCCGCATACGGTCCGGTTGAAACGCCGCGGGGGTACCCCTGAGGGCGGTACGACGCGAACCGGCCACGGCTCCCCTCCGGATGACCAGGCGATGGGGGAGCCGAGTCGGGGTGTACGGAGGCGTGCCGCGGCCGGGGCCGGTGGTGCCGGATCAGACCGTTTCGGCGGACTCCGGCAGCTGTTCGCTGAGCAGATCGGTGAGCCGGGCGACATCGGCCACGTCGCCGAAGTCCCTGGCAGCGGTGTCGACGGTCTTGCGCAGCCGGGTGTTGACCCGCTCGGAGCGGACCTTCTTGGCGATCTTCAGGGCCTGTCCGGCGAGCACGGTGGACTGCTCGGGCTCGCGCTGGAGCAGATGGACGGTGGCCATGCCGATCAGGTTGAGCGCGTAGGAGCGCTGGTGCTCGTCGTCCTCGCCGAACAGCTCGACGGCCTTCTCCATGACGGGCTCGGCGAGCGAGGCGTAGGTGGGGCTGCGGCCGGCGACATAGGCCAGATCACGGTAGGAGTGGGCGTTCTCCCCGTTGAGCTCGGCCTCGGAGAAGAAGCGGATCCAGTCGGGCTCGGGCTCGCCGTCCAGTCCCGCGTCGAGGAAGGTGTCCTCGGCCATCCGGACGGCGCGCTTGCACTTGCTGGGCTGGCCCATGTTGGCGTAGGCGCGGGCCTCCATCGCATACAGCATGGCCTGGGTGCGGGGGGTGGCGCAGTCGCGGCTGCCGTACTGCGCCAGGTGGATGAGCTCCAGGGCGTCGTCGGGGCGGCCCAGGTGGATCATCTGGCGGCTCATGCTGGAGAGCACGTAGCTGCCGAGCGGCTTGTCCCCGGCCTCCTTGGCGGCGTGCAGGGCGAGCACGAAGTACTTCTGGGCGGTGGGCTGGAGGCCTACGTCATAGCTCATCCAGCCCGCCAGCTCGGCCAGTTCGGCGGCGCAGCGGAAGAGGCGCTTGGCGGTGGCCGCCGGCTGCGGCTCCTGCAACAGGTCGGTGACCTCGTGGAGTTGCCCGACGACGGCCTTGCGGCGCAGCCCGCCGCCGCACTGGGCGTCCCACTGCCGGAACATCGCGGTGGTCGACTCCAGCAGGTCCAGCTCGGGTCCGGAGAGCCGGGAGGGCCTGCGGGCGGCGGCCTCCGTCTCCGGTTCGCCGGGGCCCTTGGCCGGGACGGGCACCAGCCAGCGCTGCATCGGCTCGATCAGGGCGGGCCCGGCGGCCAGCGCGAGCGAGCTGCCGAGGAAGCCCCGCCGGGCGAGCATCAGGTCGCTGCGGGAGAACTCGCTGAGCAGGGCGACGGTCTGCGGGCCCGCCCAGGGCAGGTCGACGCCGGCCACCGAGGGTGACTGGTGCGCGGTGCGCAGCCCGAGGCCCTCGACGGCGACGACCGCGCCGAAGCGCTCGGAGAACAGCTCGGACAGGATGCGCGGAATCGGCTCGCGCGGCTGCTCGCCGTCGAGCCAGCGCCGCACCCGGGAGGTGTCCGTGCTGATGTGGTGGGCGCCCATCTGCCGCGCCCGCCGGTTCACCTGGCGCGCCAGCTCGCCCTTCGACCAGCCACTGCGTACGAACCACGTCCCCAACTGCCCGTTGGGACGCTTACCGGCATCCGTATCGCCTGCGCCGCTGCCGCTCACCGGAACGCCCCCATTCCCCGTCATTCCCGCTGAATCCTTCATCGTGCGAACCACTATCAGAATGCCGTGCATCGGTGCTGTTCGTACGGGAGTTGCACGCGATCGAACAGGAAGCCGGGTTGCCCGAGGCATACCCGTGACCGCACATGCTCCCAGGGTTCGTGTACCGACGGTAATCCTACGATCACCCCTCTCGCGAGGGGGATTGCGGAAACGCCACCATTCGCCACCCCTTCGAATGAACCCGACTGCCGCTGGGAGCGCTTGACTTGAGGCATCGCGACCCATGACGAGCGTACGGAAGCACGTGGGGGCGCGCGCACCGCGCCGCACCACCTCGCGCACCACGGCGCACGCCACTCGATCGAGTTGCAGCGACGGAGGGTTACCCGAGCGCTCCGGGCCGTAACCACCGATGAGTCGGACCCGTTGGAGGGGGCATGGGCTTCACGATCGGCGGCATCCGCGAGAAACGTTCCGGTGTACGGCGGCGCGGCCGCGGTGCCGAGGCCACCGCGGTGGCCGAGTACACCGGGCTCTGGGGCTGGGCCGTGGCGCCCGGCACCCGTGCCCGCGACGGCGCCTGCTCGTGCGGGCAGCGGGCCTGCCCCGCCCCCGGCGCCCACCCGCTGGGCTTCGCCCGGGAGGTCCCGGCGGGCACGGGCCTGGACAGCGCGGCGGACGCCTGGGCCGAGACGCCGGGCGCCTCGATGCTGCTGCCGGTGGGCCGGACCTTCGACGTCCTGGACGTGGCGGAGCAGGCCGGGCGGCGGGCGCTGGTGCGGCTGGAGCGGATGGGGCTGCCGCTGGGGCCGGTGGCGGTGACGCCGACCGGCCGGGCGCAGTTCCTCGTCGCCCCCGGAGCCGCCGCGGAACTGCCCGGCCTGCTCTACCGCATGGGCTGGGACGACGCGGACCTGGACCTGCGGGCGCTGGGCCCGGGCGCGCACATCACCGCCCCACCGTCCGACCTCGGCGGCCTCGGCCCGGTCCGCTGGCTGCGCCCACCGGTGCTGGACACCGCCGCCGCTCCCCCACCGGCGCGGCTGCTGCTGGGGACACTGGCGTACACCTGCCACCGGTCGTGAGCAGGAAGCAGGAGTACGGAAACGGCGGACGGGCGGCAGGCTCCTCGGGGGAGCCGCCGCCCGTCCGCCGTACGGAGTGAGGCGCGTCAGTCGCCGATCAGGGCGTCCACGAAGGCACCGGGCTCGAACGGAGCCAGGTCGTCCGCCCCCTCGCCGAGCCCGATCAGCTTCACCGGTACGCCCAGCTCGCGCTGGACCGCGATGACGATGCCGCCCTTGGCGGTGCCGTCGAGCTTGGTGAGGACGATGCCGGTGATGTCCACGACCTCGGCGAAGACCCTGGCCTGGACGAGGCCGTTCTGCCCGGTGGTGGCGTCCAGGACGAGCAGGATCTCGTCCAGCGGACCGTGCTTCTCCACGACCCGCTTGACCTTGCCCAGCTCATCCATGAGACCGGTCTTGGTGTGCAGCCGGCCGGCGGTGTCGATGAGGACCACGTCGGCCCCCTCGGCGATGCCCTCCTTGACCGCGTCGTACGCGATCGACGCCGGGTCGCCGCCCTCGGGCCCGCGGACCGTACGGGCTCCGACGCGCTCGCCCCAGGTCTGGAGCTGGTCGGCGGCGGCGGCACGGAAGGTGTCGGCCGCGCCGAGGACCACGCTGCGGCCGTCGGCGACGAGCACCCGGGCCAGCTTGCCGGTGGTGGTGGTCTTGCCGGTGCCGTTGACGCCGACGACCATCACGACGCCCGGGGTCTCGGCGCCGCCCTCGGTCCTGACCTCACGGTCGAAGTCCGGGCCGAGCAGGGTGATCAGCTCTTCGCGCAGCAGGGCGCGGAGGTCCTCGGGGGTTCGGGTGCCGAGCACCCGGACCCGCTCGCGGAGCCGCTCGACCAGCTCCTGGGTGGGGGCGACACCGACGTCGGCGGTGAGGAGGGTGTCCTCGATCTCCTCCCAGGTGTCCTCGTCCAGGTTGTCCCGGGACAGCAGCGTGAGCAGCCCCTTGCCGAGCGAGTTCTGAGAACGGGCGAGCCGGGCCCGCAGCCGGACGAGCCGGCCCTCGGTGGGCTCGGGGATCTCCAGCGCGGGCGGCGCCGGAGCCCCGACGACCGGGACCTCCTCGACGGGCGCGGTGGCGTCCGGGAGGCCGACTTCGTCGATGGTGCGCCGCGCTTCGTCGCGCGGCGTCTCGGCCTCCTCGCCGACCTGCGGCTCGGCGGGAGGAGTGATGGTCGGCGTGGACGGCGGCGGGGGCGGCAGCTTCCGCTTCTTGCGGCTGCCGACGACGAGCCCGCCGACCAGGCCGACAGCGGCCAGGGCGATGATGACAGCGAGGATGACGATTTCGACGAGTTCCATAACCCGTCCAGTATCGGCCACGGCCGCCGCACGGGCACGGCCCCGCACGCCACCCGGCGATCCATCGAAGCCGTATACACCTTTTGGCGGTAATGCCCGCTACGGATCCCTACCCTTCTGACGATACGTCAGGTACGGTGCGCCCCGCCCTGCCCATCCGGCGAAAGGGACACGTGTCATGGCCTTCACCGTGGTCCGGTTCAATCTCGTCGACCCCGAAGCCACCCCCGCAACCCTCTCGGCCCGCTACCGCGCCGCCCTGGAGATGGCGGCGTACGCGGACGAGCACGGCGTCGACACCGTGCAGACCGAGGAGCACCACGGGGTGGCGAACTCCTGGCTGCCCTCCCCGTTCACCTTCGCCGGTGCGGTCTTCGGCGCCACCCGCCGGATCGCGGTGACGGTGTCGGCGATCATCGGGCCGCTGCACGACCCGCTGCGGCTCGCGGAGGACATCGCGGTGCTGGACCTGCTGAGCGCGGGGAGGCTGGTGACGGTCGCGGGGATCGGCTACCGCCCCGAGGAGTACGAGCGGGCGGGCGTGGAGTGGCGGCGGCGCGGCAGGCTCCAGGACGAGCTGCTGGAGACGCTGCTGACGGCGTGGACCGGGGAGCCGTTTCCGTACCGGGGGCGTACGGTACGCGTCACCCCGCGCCCGTACACGCGGCCGCATCCCCTGCTCCTGGTCGGCGGCAGTTCCGGAGCGGCGGCGCGGCGGGCGGCCCGACTGGGGCTGCCGCTCTTCCCCAGCGCGCACCTCCCGGAGCTGGAGGCGTACTACCACCAGCAGCGGGAGCGGTACGGGACGGAGGGGTTCTGCATGATGCCCGCGGCCCGGACGCCGCTGCTCCATGTGTCCGAGGACCCGGAGCGGACGTGGGCGCTGTACGGGGAGCACCTGCTGCACGAGGCCCGGACGTACGCCTCCTGGCAGTCCGAGGACATCCGCTCGGCGGTGCGCTCGGCCGCCACGACGGTGGCGGAGCTGCGTAAGGAGGGGGTGTATCGGATCGTCACGCCGGAGGAACTGACCGGGCTGGACGCGGACTCACTGGTGCTGCATCCGCTCTGCGGCGGAATGCCGGTGGAGGAGGGGTGGCGGAGTCTGCGGCTGTTCTGCGGAGCACCGAAAACGCGGGCCGCCCCGGCTCAGCAGTGAACCAGGGCAGCGCGTGAGCACAGAGGAGGGCTAGCCCATCTCCTCCAGCGCCTTGCCCTTGGTCTCCTTCACGAACTTGAGCACGAAGGGGATCGAGAGCACGGCGAAGCAGGCATAGATGATGTACGTCCCCGAGAGGTTCCAGTCGGCCAGGCTCGGGAAGCTGGCGGTGATCGCCCAGTTGGCCATCCACTGCGCGAAGACGGCGACGCCCAGAGCGGCCGCGCGCAGGCGGTTCGGGAACATCTCGCCCAGGAAGACCCAGACGACGACACCCCATGACAAGGCGAAGAAGAGCACGAAGGTGTGGGCGGCGACCAGGGCTACGACGCCCTGGGTCTCGGGCAGCTTCCCGTCGACCAGGTCGGCGGAGAAGGCCCACGCCTCGACGGCGAGCGCGAGCGCCATACCGACGGAGCCGATGAGGGCAAGCGGCCTGCGCCCCACCCGGTCCACCAGCACCATCGCGATCACCGTACCGATGATGTTGATGATCGAGGTGGTGAACGAGTAGAAGAACGAGTCCGTGGGGTCGATGCCGACGGACTGCCACAGCGTCGCCGAGTAGTAGAACGCGACGTTGATACCGACGAGCTGCTGGAACATCGACAGGCCGATACCGACCCAGACGATGGGCAGGAAGAAGAAGCGGTTGCCGAGCAGGTCCTTGAAGGAGGACTTGTGTTCACGGTGCATGGCGGTCTCGATCTCGGCCACGCGGGCGTCGAGGTCGATCTTGTTGCCCTCGACCTCTTCGAGGATCTTGCGGGCTTCGACCTTTTTGCCGACCGAGATGAGGAAGCGCGGGGACTCGGGAATGGCGAAGGAGAGGAGCCCGTAGAGGATGGCCGGGACGACCATCACGCCGAGCATCCACTGCCAGGCCTCCAGGCCGAGGATCTTGCCTCGCTGGTCACCGTCGGCGATCTGCAGGACCGCGTAGTTGACCAGCTGGGAGACGGCGATGCCGATGACGATCGCGGCCTGCTGGAAGGAGCCGAGCCGGCCGCGGTAGGCGGGCGGGGAGACCTCGGCGATGTAGGCCGGGCCGATGACGGAGGCCATGCCGATGGCGAAGCCGCCGATGATGCGCCACATCGCCAGGTCCCAGAGCGCGAACGGCAGTGCGGAGCCGATGGCGCTGGCGGTGAAGAGCACCGAGGCGATCTGCATGCAGCGGATGCGGCCGATCCGGTCCGCGATCCGGCCGGCGGTGGCGGCGCCGATCGCACAGCCGATCAGCGCGATGGCGATGACCTGGGCGAGGGTTCCGGAGCCGATGTCGTACCGGTCGCGGATCGCTTCGACGGCCCCGTTGATGACGGAACTGTCGTAGCCGAAGAGGAAGCCGCCCATCGCCGCGGCCGCCGTGATGAAGATGACATGGCCGAGGTGGTCCGGATGGGCCGTTCGGGCTCCGGACTCCGGTCCGTTCGCTGCGCTGGTCACATGAACTCCTGATGCCTGGCCGCAAGTCAGACGTGGGGGGTGAGCCTTCCCAGTGGGGCACACCATCGGGCTCGCCACCACTTGAAGGTGAAATCAACTTTGCAGAGGTTATGCGTTCAAGAAACGAAGTCAAACAGCGGGTCTCAGCGCGTGTACCCAGGCACGCACGGAAGGTGCGTCGAACCTCTGATGATTCGGTAAAAAGTCAGCGGATACGCCGACCGGGTCAGCGCAGCCGCTGACTGATCACCTTCGATACGCCGTCACCCTGCATGGAGACGCCGTACAGAGCGTCGGCGACCTCCATCGTCCGCTTCTGGTGGGTGATGACGATCAGCTGGGAACTCTCCTGGAGCTCTTCCATGATCCCGATCAGCCGCTGCAGGTTGGTGTCGTCGAGCGCCGCCTCGACCTCGTCCATCACATAGAAGGGACTCGGGCGGGCCTTGAAGATGGAGACCAGCAACGCCACGGCCGTCAGGGACCGTTCACCGCCCGAGAGCAGGGAGAGCCGCTTCACCTTCTTACCCGGCGGGCGGGCCTCGACGTCCACCCCGGTGGCGAGCATGTCGTCCGGGTCGGTCAGGATCAGCCGCCCCTCACCACCGGGGAAGAGCCGGGCGAAGACGCCCTCGAACTGACGGGCCGTGTCCCGGTACGCCTCCGTGAACACCTGCTCGACCCGCTCGTCGACCTCTTTGATCACCTGGAGGAGATCGGCCCGGGTCTTCTTCAGGTCTTCGAGCTGCTCGGACAGGAACTGATGCCGTTCCTCCAGCGCCGAGAACTCCTCGAGGGCGAGCGGATTCACCTTCCCGAGTTGCTGGTACGCCCGTTCGGCCGACCGCAGCCGCTTCTCCTGCTCGGAGCGGACGAAGGCCTTCGGCTGGTTGCGCGGGTGCTCCGGGTCCTCCGGCAGTTCCTCGCCCTCGGCCGCGGGCGACGGGGGCACGAGCTGGTCGGGACCGTACTCGGAGACGAGCCCCGCAGGCTCCACGCCGAGCTCCTCCAAGGCCTTCGTCTCCAGTTGCTCGATGCGCAGGCGCTTCTCGGCGCCCAGTACCTCGCCCCGGTGGACAGAGTCGGTGAGCTTGTCCAGCTCGCCCTTGAGGTCGCGGCCCCGGCCCCGTTCGGCGGCCAGCTCGCGCTCCCGCCCGCCCTTCGCGGCCTCCGCCGAGGCCCGCTCCCGATCGGCCCGTACGAGGGACACCTCGACGTGGGCCAGGAGTTGACGGGCGCCCGAGGCGACGGCGGAGGCCACGGCCGCCTCGTGCCGCAGGCGGGCCCGGCGCTGCTCGGCGCGGGCGCGGGCCTCGCGTTCGGTGCGGGCGGCCCGGTCCAGGCCGTCGGCACGTCCGGCCAGCGACTTGACGCGCTCCTCATGGGTACGCGCCTGAAGCCGGGCCTCCATCTCGGTCTGGCGGGCGTTGGCCCCGTCGGCGGCGAGCCGGTCCCGTACGGAGGTGTCGGGCTCCTCCTCCACGGGGGCCTCCTGAGCCACCAGCAGCCGCTCGGCCAGCTCCTCCGCCTCCTCCACCGCCCGCTCCAGGGCCTCCTGGGCGCGGGCGGCGGAGGAGGTCATCCGCTCGGCCTCGCCCGCCGCGGCCCTGGCCTGCCCGGAGAGCCGGCCGAGCTGCTGGGCGACGCCCGACTTCTCCCGCTCGGCCGCCCGCCGCCGCTCCCCCAGCTCCTCGACGAGCGCGGCGCCCTCCGTGCGGCGCTCCGCCGCCAGCCGCTGGGCCTGCGCCAGCTCCTCGCACCGCACGGCGAGGTCGGCCAGCTCGGCGGCGGCCTCGTCCACGGAGGCCCGCACCTCCAGGAGGCTGGGCGCCCCGGCGGAGCCGCCGTGCGCGAAGTGGGCGGAGAGCACGTCCCCTTCGCCGGTCACCGCGGTCAGCCCGGGGTGCGCGGCGACGAGGGCCTCGGCGTCCTCCAGGGCGGGGACGACGACGGTGTCCCGTACGAGACGGCGTACGGCGTCCATCAGGGGGGCGGGGCCGGTGACCAGGTCGGCGACGGCGGGGGCGGCGCCGGTGAGGGTGGTGACGCTCTCGGTGCGGAGCTGGGCGCCGGCTTCCGTATCACCGGAGGGCACGCTGCGGGCGGGCACCTGGGCGGCGGCACGGCCCTCATCCGGCGCGTGTTCGCCGCTCTGCCCCGGAACGTGAGGCGGCTCCGGGGCCGCGGCCCCGCCCTGCCCCGGTACGTGGCAGGGCCGGACGCCGTCCGCCGGCGCCCCCTCCCCCAGCAGCATCGCCGCCCGCCCCGCGTCCTGCTCGCGCAGCAGCCGGATCGCCTCGGCGGCCGTGGCCGGGTCCTTCACCGCCACCGCGTCCGCCGCGGCGCCGAGTGCGGCGGCGACCGGTACCTCGTATCCGGGCCGGACGGTGAGCAGTTCGGCGGCGGGGCCCAGCAAGCCCGCCAGCCGGTCCCGGGCGCCGAGCAGCGCGCCCGTTCCGTCCTTGCGGCGCAGCCCCAGGGCCAGCGCCTCGTGCCGGGCCGCGACCGCGGCCCGCCTGCGCTCGGCGGCCGTCGCCTCCTCGCGGGCGGCACTGTGGGCGGCCTGGGCCTCGGCGAGAGCATGCTTGGCCTCCTCGTGGCGGGCGGTCAGCTCCTGGTCGCCGGCGTCCAGGCCCTCGACCTCGGCCCTGAGCTGCTCGTACTCCTCCTGGGCGGTGTGCGCGCGGTCCTGGGCCTCGTCACGGGAGGCGGCCAGCCGGTCGATCTCGGCCTGCGCCGAAGCGGCCCGGCTGCGGGCCGCGTTGACCTGGCCGTTCAGCCGGGCCAGCCCTTCGCGGCGGTCCGCGATGGCGCGGGCTGCGTCCTTGAGCCGGCGCTCCTCGGCGGCCAGGTCGCGCTCCAGGTCGGCGCGGTGGGCGATGGTGTCCTCCAGCGCGTGTTCGGCCGCCTCCAGGGCCGCCGTCAGCTCCGCCTCCTGCTCGCGGATCCGGGCGGCCTCGCGCTCCATGTCCTCGGGGTCGCGGCCCCGGCGCTCCTCGGCGGGGGCCTCGGTGGCGCTCCTGACGCGGGCGTGGGCCAGTGAGACCGTGCCCCGGACCCGCTCGGCCAGCTGCGAGAGCTCGTACCAGGTCTGCTGAGCCCGCTGGAGCCGGGGCGCGAGGCGGCGCACCTCGCCCTCCAGCTCGGCCTCCCGGGCGAGGGCCGCCTTCAGATCGGCCTCCGCCACGTCCTTGCGCTTCTTCAGCTCGGCCTCGTCGGCGATCTCGTCGCGCAGCGCGTCCCGCAGGGTCACCAGGTCGTCGGCGAGGAGCCGGAGCCGGGCGTCGCGCAGGTCGGCCTGGATGACGGCGGCCCGTCGGGCGACGGCGGCCTGCCGGCCGAGCGGCTTGAGCTGGCGGCGCAGCTCGTCGGTGAGGTCCTGGACGCGGGCGAGATTGGCGCCCATCGCGTCCAGCTTCCGGAGCGCCTTCTCCTTCCGCTTGCGGTGCTTGAGGACTCCCGCAGCCTCCTCGATGAAGGCCCGGCGGCCCATCGGGTCGGCGTGCAGGACGGAGTCCAACTGGCCCTGGCCGACGATGACGTGCATCTCGCGGCCGATTCCGGAGTCGGAGAGGAGTTCCTGGATGTCCAGCAGCCGGCAGGTGTCACCATTGATCTGGTATTCGCTGCCGCCATTGCGGAACATGATCCGAGTGATCGTCACTTCGGCGTACTCGATGGGCAATGCGCCATCGGAATTGTCGATGGTCAGTGACACTTCGGCGCGGCCGAGCGGAGGCCGCCCGGTCGTCCCGGCGAAGATCACGTCTTCCATCTTGCCGCCGCGCAGGGATTTGGCTCCCTGTTCTCCCATGACCCAGGAAAGGGCGTCCACCACATTGGACTTTCCCGACCCATTGGGGCCGACGACACAGGTGATCCCCGGTTCGAACCGCAGGGTGGTGGCGGACGCGAACGATTTGAAACCACGCAGGGTCAGGGCCTTGAGGTGCACGCCGCCGGACTCTACCTTTCCCTCTCGGTTTCGGTCATGAAGGTGCAGGGCACATCAGACGGTAAGCGAGAGGGGGTCGGCGGGGGCCGGGGGGTTCGGGCAAAGAAAAAGGGACGCCGAGGCGTCCCTGTAGATCTTGGTGCGTAGCGCTTGGTGCTCTTGGTGCGTAGAGCGTGGTGCATAGAACTGCTCGATCCTGCACGGCGCGTCGCCATGGCAACCACCGGGTGGTGCGTTGCCGGTGTGCCGGACGCAGGGCGGCCCTGTCGGTCAGGGACCCGGTCGTCCGGGGACGGCGATCCGTGACGCAGGACGGATCAGATATGAAGAGATGTTCCGAGGCTGTTGAGACTGCTCAGCCCGACCGGCCCGACGGGGCCACCGGTCAGGTCAGCGCAGGCTCGCCCTGGGGTACGTCGATGTCGATGCTGTCGAGCAACGATTCCTGGTGCTGAGCGGCGGCGTTGAGCGCGTCGTTCTCGTCCTGGATCCGGTTGAGCTCGGATTCCAGGTCCTGGACGCGCTGCTGGAGCCGTCGCATCTCGGCGAGGAGTCGCGGGTCGGAACCGCCGACGTAACCGAGAAGCGCCTTTGCCATGAGGATGGTCCTCCACAATGAGTGACCGACCGATGCGGTGTGGGTCGTCAGGGGGTCGCACCCGCGGTGCTCGGCAGGGCTCTGTCATCACTGCGGTTCTGCTGCATACCAGCTCTACCGAACAGCTAAGGTGCGCGGGGTTTTCAGCGTCTCACCAAAAAGTTTGACGGTCAACACGATCACACCCCGTGGAGCCAGGTGTCCCGGGGGCGCGCGGCCCGACGTTCATGCGGCGCGACTCTCCTGCGGGACCCCGACGAGTGTGGGGATCTTCGTCAATGCCGCAGCCTTGCACGACATCCCGCATCTGGCAACCATCGGGCGCCGCGCGGTCCTTTCGCAGGTCATTTCGGGTGGAGGGCCCGACGGGGGCGGCTCGTGACCATTCGTTCCGGCACGTTCACCGAGCGGAACGGGGGCGCCCACGCGAGCCCGTATCAGCGGATGGCGAATCCGTCGTAACCGCCGCGCGGGGTGTCCCAGATCTCAGTCACTCCGTCCACGCGCCCGGGTGTGTCGTCGGAGCGCAGCCAATCCAGCAGACGGTGGCAATGGTCACGTGATCCTTCGGCGACCACCTGCACCCGACCGTCGTCGAGATTGAGTGCAAAGCCCACGAGTCCGCCGATCTCCAATGCGTTTGCCCTGGTGAACCAGCGGAAGCCTACTTGCTGTACTCGGCCGCGTACCCAGATGACCAGCCGTGCGTCTTCGCTCATGCCCGAACGCTAACCGGCCAATTGCTCCAAGAGCACGGCGGCCCCTTTGAGCCATGGCGTACAGTCCCGTCGCAATAGCCTCACTCGTTCGGGTGAGTACGGGGACCAAGATCGACCGGTATTCGGGTGACGTCGCTGTCGACGTCCGGAGCATCAGGAAGGCACAGCGCATGGGACGCCATCGACGATCCGCCGCAGGCCCCGCCGCTGAAGAACCCGCGGCCGGAGCGGCTTCGCGGCACCGGGGCACGCGCCGGAAGAAGAAGTCCGCGGTGCCCGTGCGCACCGGGCTCCTCGGAGCGTCGGCCGCGATGGCGGTCGGCGCGGTCGCCGTCGCCTCGGGCCTGATTCCCGGCGGCGACACCTACACCACGGGTGGCGGGACCGCCGCGGACCAGGTGCGCACCGGCGGCGCCCCCGACCTGCTGACCCAGCAGGGCGGCTCCAGTGCCCCGGCCGACCGGTCCGCCTCCCCCGCCAGCCGGGGCAGCGAGCGCCCCGAGGCTCCGTCGAAGGCCCCATCGAAGTCGCCGTCCACGACCCCGGCCAAGACGCCGTCGAAGTCGCCCTCCAGCAGCGCCTCGAAGACCCCGTCGAAGCCGGTCACCCCCTCCCGGAAGCCGGCCGCCACGCCGTCCAAGGAGTCGAAGGCGCCCATCACGGCACCGAAGAAGAGCACCGCCCCGGCGAGCAAGGCCCCGGCGCCGCCGAAGACCTCGGCCGCTCCGCCACCGCCCAGCAAGAAGCCCGCCCCCTCGCCCTCCGGCACCTCGGCCCGCGCCGAGGTGCTGGCCCTGGTGAACCAGGAGCGTGCGAAGGTCGGCTGTTCCCCGCTGACCACCAGCACCCCGCTCACCTCGCTCGCCCAGAACTTCAGCCAGGACATGGCGGCCCGCGGCTTCTTCGACCACACCGACCCGGACGGCGACACCCCCTGGGACCGGGCTGCCCAGGCCGGCGTGCAGGGGCTCGGCGCGGAGAACATCGCCCGCGGCCAGGCCGACGCCCAGGCCGTGATGGACGGCTGGATGAACAGCGAAGGCCACCGCGCGAACATTCTCAACTGCGATTTCACGACGATCGGTATCGGCATCCACGAGGGCTCCGGCGGCCCGTGGTGGGTCCAGAACTTCGGCTTCTGACCCGTAGGCGGCCCGGCCACTTACGCCCGCACAGCGCTCCCTTCAGATGAGCGCTGTGCGCGCGTAAGCTGGAGACATGGCCAGCGACACGGGCGACCTCGCCTTCGACGTCTTCTCCCGGCAGTGCCCCTCACGCTCCACGCTGGAGCACGCCACCGGCCGCTGGGGCAGCCTGACGCTGGGCGCACTGTACGAGGAGAGCCTCCGGTTCAACGAGCTGCGCCGCCGGGTCGACGGGGTCAGCGAGAAGATGCTCTCCCAGACGCTGCACGCCCTGGAGCGCGACGGGCTCGTCCTGCGGGAGGCCCAGCCGGTCAATCCGCCCCGGGTGGATTACGAGCTCACCCCGTTCGGCCGCGAGGTCGCGGAGCAGCTCCTCCGGCTCATCCATCTCGTCGAGGGGCGGATGGACGACGTACTCGCCGCCCGGACGCGTTACGACGCGACGCGCGGCGGCCGCTGACAGCGTGGGCAGAAGTAGCTGGACCGGTTCATCCAGGCACGGCGGCGCATCGGCGTCCCGCAGCGGCGGCACGGCTCGCCCTCCCTGCCGTACGCGTCGAGCGAGCGGTCGAAGTAGCCGGACTCACCGTTCACGTTGACGTACAGGCTGTCGAAGCTGGTGCCGCCCTGGGCGAGAGCCGCGTTCATCACGTCCCGGGCGTGGCCGAGCAGCTCGGCCGACCTCGGGCGGGTGAGGGTCGCGGTCGGCCGGTCGTAGTGCAGCCTGGCCCGCCAGAGCGCCTCGTCCGCGTAGATGTTGCCCACGCCGCTGATCAGCGACTGGTCCAGGAGCGCGCGCTTGACCGTCGTACGGCGCAGGCGCAGGGCGGTGTGGAACGCGGCGTCGTCGAAGAGCGGGTCCAGCGGGTCCCGGGCGATGTGCGCGATGGTGTCGGGCAGCCCGTCGGCGGTGGTGTCGTGGAGCGAGAGCCCGCCGAAGGTGCGCTGGTCGACGAAGCGCAGCTCGGTGCCGAGCGCGTCGTCGAACCGCATCCGGATCCGCAGGTGCTTCTCGTCGGGCGCTTCCGAGGGCTGCACCAGCAGCTGTCCGCTCATGCCGAGGTGGCCCAGCAGCGAGGAGGCGGCCTCGTCGATCGGCACCCAGAGGTACTTGCCGCGGCGCATCGCCGTACCGAACCGGACCCCGCGCAGCCGGGCGGCGAAGTCCGGGCCGCCCGCGAGGTGCCGGCGGACCGAGCGCGGGTGCAGGACCTCGACGTCGGTGACGGTGCGGCCGCTGACCCAGCGCTCCAGACCCCGGCGTACGACTTCGACCTCGGGCAGCTCGGGCACGGTGGACCACTCCAGACACGACGACGGTAGTACGGGGGCACGGGGCCGGCTCCCCGGGCGGGACACGGGCAACAGGTCTTCCGGAACCCGCCCCCGGGACAGGGAGAACCCCCCGGCGCACAAGGCACCGAGGGGTTCTCGTCCTGCTTCAGGCCGGAGCGGCGTCCGTCTTCGGCAACGGGTCGGCAGGGGTGTCGGCGGCCCCTCCGTCGGCCGCGGACTTCTCCGCGGCCTGCCGTGCCTCTGCGGCGGCGCTGATCTCGCGCCAGGCGGATTCCGCCGCCTGCTGCTCCGCTTCCTTCTTGCTACGGCCGGTGCCGGTGCCGTACGAGACACCACCGACGCGAGCAGCAGCAGTGAAGGTCTTCTCGTGGTCCGGGCCGGTCTCCGTGACGAGGTACTCGGGGACTCCGAGGCTCTCGCTCGCGGTGAGCTCCTGGAGGCTGGTCTTCCAGTCCAGGCCGGCACCGAGGTTCGAGGACCTGTCGATCAGCGGGTCGAAGAGCCGGTGGACCAGCTCCGAGGCCGCGCCGAGGCCCTGGTCGAGATAGACCGCGCCGATCACTGCTTCCAGTGTGTCGGCGAGGATGGAAGCCTTGTCCCGGCCACCCGTGCCCTCTTCACCGCGGCCGAGCCGGATGAAGGAGCCGAGTTCGAGGCCGCGGCCCACTTCCGCAAGTGCACGCGAGTTGACCACCGCGGCCCGCAACTTGGCCAGCTGGCCTTCGGGCAGGTCGGGGTGGGTGCGGTACAGCGTATCCGTGACCACCAGGCCGAGCACCGAATCCCCGAGGAATTCGAGCCGCTCGTTGGTGGGCAGACCGCCGTTCTCGTACGCGTACGAACGGTGGGTCAGCGCACGCACCAGAAGGGCGGACTCGAGGTGATACCCGAGCCGCCCTTCCAGAAGCGTGTGGGACGAGGCTGTGTTGACGTTGTCTGCCTGCTTCTTGGCACTGGACAACTCAGACATCGGGCCTCTCACCAGCCGCTCAGACCTCGAGGACCTGGCGCTTGTTGTAGGTGCCGCAGCTCGGGCACGCAATGTGCTGGAGCTTCGGCTCCTGGCAACGCTCGCACGAAACCAGGGTGGGGACCGCAGCCTTCCACTGCGACCGGCGGTGGCGCGTGTTGCTGCGCGACATCTTCCGCTTCGGAACAGCCACGGCTACTTCTCCTGCTTCTCGTCGACGCCCGGTTCGGCGCCGCCCATGTTGTCCTTCTCGCCGTCCTGAACGGTGTCGGCGAGTCCTTGCAGTGCCGCCCAACGAATGTCGACGGCGTCGTGGTGGTGGCCCGGGTTCTCGTCCAGTCTGATTCCGCATTCGGAACACAGACCGGCGCAGGTCTCCTTGCACACCGGCTGCATGGGCAGTGCGAGCACTACCGCGTCACGCAGCACTGACTCGAGGTCGAACAAGCCGTCCTCGAGGAAGAACCTGTCCTCGTCGTCCTCGGCGTCGTCGGCCGGGTCCGCCGCACTGCTGCGGCCCCGGTCATCGGCGTCAGGGTACGAGAACATCTCCTGGAAATCCGCGTCGACCTCAATGGTCAGCGGCTCCAGACACCTTACGCACTCCCCCTCGGCGCTCGCACGGGCGGTACCTGTGACAAGCACCCCTTCCATGACCGATTCGAGTCGGAGGTCCAGCTCCAGGGGCGCGCCTTCCGGCACACCGATGACGCCGTCGATACCGAGAACCGGTGAACCGGGTGCGTCCACCGAGCGGGTCAGCCGCTTCAGGGCACCTGGACGCCGACCCAGCTCGCGCGTATCGAACACGAGAGGGTTGCGGTGGTCGAGGTGGCCGTTCAGGGCGTTTCCTGCTTTCGAAATCATGGGGTGCGGTGCTGCGAGGGAAGTGGCCGTCTACGGTCCGGAGTCAAATCGTCCCGATTCGTAGACGAAACGGGCAGGCGAGATCGCGGACCTATGTGCGACCGAGGATTCAGGATACTGGACGGACCGCTCAGCACCCAATCGGCCCAGGGCCTCCCCCGGGCCCCTACGGTCAGCGGCCCTCTTCGTAGCGGCGCAGCTGCTCCAGGTCGATCATGCTGGTGTCGAAGAGGCTGGTCTCGTCCAGCGTGCCCTGGTTCTGCTGGGCGGGCACCTGGGGCTGCTGCTGCTGCTGCCAGTCGTACTCCGGCTGGGCCTGCGGCTGGGGCGGGTACTGGTTCGGGTCGTAGGCGGGCTGCTGGTAGGCCGCGTACGGGTCCGGCACCTGCTGGTAGCCGTACGGGTCCTGCCCCTGGTGCGGCTGCTGCTCCTGGTGCGGCGGCTGCTCCTGGTAGCCGTACGACGCCTGCGCGTACTCGGCCTGTCCGTACTCAGCCTGCGCGTAGCTCGGCTCGGCCTGCGGCGGCTGGGCCGGGTACTCGGGCTGCTGCTCCTGGTAGAGCGGCCGCTGGGGCGCCTCCTGCGGCGCCGGGGCGGCCAGCTCGGCGAGGCCCGCCAGGTAGTCGGCGTCGCTGGTGTGGCCCTGGGCGCCCGCCGCGTCCTGGGCGGCCATGTGGGCCCCGAGGTCGTCGGAGGCGACCCTGCCGTGCAGCTTCTGCCGGCCGCGGCCGACCGCCTCCAGGGTCTTGGCGAGCACCGCCTCGAAGGCGCCGAACTTGGCGTCCACGTACGCGTCGGCCCGCTGCCGCAGCGTCTCCGGGTCGGCGCTGCGCTCAGGAGCCTCGGCGAAGTCGGGGTCCTGGTAGCCCTGCTCGTCCAGGCCCTGGCCGCGGCCGAGGAGCTTCTCGCGGCCGCGGTCCACGGAGCCGATGGTCTTGGTGAGGACGACCTCGAAATTGGCGAGCTTGCTGTCGACGTAGTCGTCGGCCTCGGCCCGGACCTCCTCGGCCTCGCGACGGGCCTCGGCAAGGATCCGGTCGGCCTCGCTCTGCGACTGGCGGGCGATCTCGGTCTCGGCGATCAGTGACGAGCGCTGGGCATGGGCGGACCGGATGATCCGCTCGGCCTCCTGCCGGGCCTGCTCGGCGAACTGCTCCTGGCCGCCGATCAGCTCCTGGGCGTGGGCGAGCGAGCCGGGCAGGGCCTCGCGCACCTCTTCGAGCATGGCGAGCAGCTCGGCGCGGTTGACCACGCACGAGGCCGACATGGGCATGGATCGGGCGCTCCCGACCGCTTCGACGATCTCGTCGAGCTTCTTCTGCACGTCCACCGTGTGCTCGCCACTCTCTGCTGCTCTGTTGGAGACGGACGGGACGACTGTAAGGCCAGTCGACGGCCGCCCGACACCTGCTGACGGGCCGTCAGCCGATCAGCGCTCGTCCAGCCGCTTCGTGAGCGCCTCGTGGACCGTGGGCGGCAGCAGGTGGGAGACGTCGCCACCCCAGGTCGCGACCTCCTTGACCAGCGAGGACGACAGGAAGCTGTACGTCGGGTTGGTCGGCACGAAGAGCGTCTCGACGCCCGAGAGGCCGTTGTTCATCTGGGCCATCTGGAGCTCGTAGTCGAAGTCGCTGACGGCCCGCAGGCCCTTCACGATCGCCGGGATCTCCCGCTGCTTGCAGAAGTCGACCAGCAGGCCGTGGAAGGACTCCACCTCCACGTTGCCGAAGTCGGCGGTGACCTCGCGGATCAGTCCGATCCGCTCGTCCACGGTGAACAGCCCCTTCTTGGACTGGTTGATCATCACCGCCACGTGCACCACGTCGTACAGCTTCGAGGCTCGTTGGATGATGTCGAGATGTCCGTTGGTGATGGGGTCGAAAGACCCCGGACAGACGGCGCGGCGCACTGTGATTCCCTCGCTCTCCGGTCCGGTCATCGTGCGTCTTCGCACGTAGCGGCGGCGCGACCGTACCAAAGCGTTCCCTCGCCGTAGCGACGGGCCCGCAGTGGCTCGAATCCGGCGGGCCAGCCGAATTCTCCGCCCCGGGTGCTGCGTTCCACCGTGACGAGCGCATCGGCTGTGAGCCACCCCTGAGCACGGAGTGTGAGCAGGATCTCGCGAAGATCGTCGTCGGTGACGGCGTAGGGAGGGTCCAGGAAGACGATGTCGTACGGGTCCGAGGGCGCCGGTCCTGTCACGATCTGCCCGGCTTTGCCGGTACGGACCTCGGCGCCGGGCAGGCCGAGGGTGCGGACGTTGTCCCGGACGGTGCGCGCCGCCTTCTGGTCCGCCTCGACGAGCAGGGCGTGAACCGCGCCGCGGGAGAGCGCTTCGAGGCCGACGGCGCCGGATCCGGCGTACAGATCGGCGACGCGGAAGCCCTCCAGGGTGCCGAGCAGCGCTTCCCAGGTGGAGAAGAGGCCCTCCCGCGCACGGTCGGAGGTGGGGCGGGTGCCGGTGCCGGGCGGTACGGCCAGGCGGCGTCCGCCGGCCGATCCGGCGATCACGCGGGTCATGGGTGTCGGGTCCTCGGGGTCGTGGGTGGCTGCAGGGGCACGCGGCGGGCGCGCGGCCCTTCCGTCCACGATATGGCGTGCGGCCCGCAGCGGCCCGTCCGCCTCTCCCCCGGCGCCCCTGCGCGCTCAGCCCTTGTCGAGGTACTCCTCGCGGTCCTTGTCCAGCAGCGCGGCCAGCACCGTGCGCAGCTCCGGCAGGTGCTCGAGCTCCGGGTCGGCGGCGACGACCGCGACGGCCTCCTCGCGGGCGGCGGCGATGACCTCCTCGTCGTCGATGACGGTGAGCATCCGCAGCGAGGAGCGCACCCCGGACTGGGCCTGGCCCAGCACATCGCCCTCGCGGCGCTGCTCCAGGTCGATGCGGGAGAGCTCGAAGCCGTCGAGGGTGGCGGCGACGGCGGAGAGGCGGGCGCGGGCGGGGCTCGCCTCGTGTGCCTCGCTGACCAGCAGGCAGAGCCCGGGGGCCGAGCCCCGGCCCACGCGGCCGCGGAGCTGGTGGAGCTGGGAGACGCCGAACCGGTCGGCGTCCATGATCACCATGGCGGTGGCGTTGGGGACGTTGACGCCGACCTCGATGACGGTGGTGGCGACCAGGACGTCGACGTCCCCGGCGGCGAACCGGCGCATCACGTCGTCCTTCTCGTCCGGGTGCATCCTCCCGTGCAGCACCTCGACGCTCAGCCCGGCCAGCACGCCCTCGCGGAGCTCTTCGGCGATCTCCAGGACGGCGAGCGGCGGCCGCTTCTCCGGGTCCTCCTCGGAAGCCTCGGCGGGGGCCTTCTTCGCGGCCTTCCCCTTCTTCCCGTCCGCCTCCTCCGCGTCGTCGCCGATGCGGGGGCAGACCACGTACGCCTGGTGGCCGTTCTCCACCTCCTCGCGGACCCGCTCCCAGGCACGGGCGAGGAAGTGCGGCTTGTCCTTGGCGGGGACGACGTGGCTGGCGATCGGGGAGCGGCCGGCCGGGAGCTGGTCCAGGACGGAGGTCTCCAGGTCGCCGAAGACGGTCATCGCGACCGTACGGGGGATGGGGGTGGCGGTCATGACGAGGAGGTGGGGCGGCTGCTTCCCCTTGGAGCGCAGGGCGTCGCGCTGTTCCACGCCGAAGCGGTGCTGCTCGTCGACGACCACGAGGCCGAGATCGTGGAACTGCACCTTGTCCTCGATCAGGGCGTGGGTCCCGATGACGATGCCGGCCTCGCCGGTGACCAGGTCCAGCAGGGCCTGCCGACGGGCAGCCATGCCCATGGAGCCGGTGAGCAGCACGACCTTCGTCCCCCGGTCCGAGCCGCCGAGCATGCCGCCCTCAGCAAGCTCACCCATCATCTCGGTGATGGAGCGGTGGTGCTGCTGGGCGAGGACCTCGGTGGGGGCGAGCATCGCGGCCTGGCCGCCCGCGTCGACGACGGTGAGCATGGCGCGCAGGGCCACCATGGTCTTGCCGGAGCCGACCTCTCCCTGGAGGAGGCGGTGCATGGGGTGCTCGGTGGCCAGGTCGTCGAAGATCTCCCTGCTGACCTTCTCCTGGCCCTCGGTGAGGGTGAACGGGAGCTTGGCGTCGAAGGCGTCCAGCAGGCCGTCGGCGACGGGTCGGCGGGCGACGGCGGGGAGCTGGGTGTCGGCGTACCGGCGGCGGGCCAGGGCGACCTGGAGGACGAACGCCTCGTCCCACTTGAGCCGGGCCCTGGCGTCCTCCACATCCGCCTTCGTCTTCGGCCGGTGCACCTTGAGCAGGGCCTCGGGCAGCGGGGTGAAGCCGCGCCCCTCGCGCAGGGAGGCGGGCAGCGGGTCCACCGCGTCCTGTGCGCTGGGCAGCACTGCGTCGACGGCCTTGGCGATCCGCCAGGAGTCGAGCTGCTTGCAGGCGGGGTAGATCGGCAGCAGCCGTCCGGCGAAGGCGTCCACGGCCTCGGTCGCCTCGTCGGCGCCGGAGGCGTCGAGCAGTTGGTACGTGGGGTGGGCGAGCTGCATCTTGCGGTTGAAGACGGAGACCTTGCCCGCGAACATCGCCTGGCGGCCCGGGAGCAGCTCCTTGTGCGGCTTGTGGACGCCGTGGCCGAAGAAGACCAGCTGGAGACGGCCGCTGCCGTCGGTGAGCGTGACCTCCAGGCGCTTGCCCCGGCCGTTGTTGAACATCAGGATGCGGGCGTCGGCGACCTGGGCGAGCACCGTGACGTGCTCGTCCAGCGGGAGGTCGGCCAGCGCGGTCAGCTTGCCGCGCTCCTCGTACCGCCGCGGGTAGTGGTGCAGCAGATCACCGACCGTGTGCAGGTCGAGGTGTTCGGCCATCACCTTCGCGGTGGCTCCGCCGAGCAGCGTCTTGAGAGGTTCATCGAACGAGGACACGCGATCCATTGCACACCACGGCACTGACAAGTGTCCGCCGGGCGCGACGACACGCCCCCGGCTGCGGCTACTCGACGCCGATCAGCAGCGGTGCGCGCTGATGCCCGCCGCGGTAGACCACGGTGTCCACGGCGAGATAACCCTCGCGTACGTGCTCCTCCAGCGCGTCGGCGAGCGCGTCGGGGACGTCCTCGCCGAGGACGAGGGTGACCAGTTCGCCGCCGGCCGCCAGCATCCGGTCCAGGACGGTGCGGGCGGTGGCCGGGACGTCGGCGCCGATGACGGCCACATCCCCGTCGATCAGGCCGAGGATGTCCCCGGCCTGGCAGATGCCCGCCATGGTCCACGACTGACGCTCGGCTACGGCGAGTTCGGCGTAGCGGGTGGCGCCGGCGGCGGCCGTCATGGCGACGACGTCCTCGTCGAAGCCCCGGTCCGGTTCGTGGACGGCGAGGGCGGCGATGCCCTGGACGGCGGCGCGGGTGGGGACGAGGGCGACCCTGACCCCCTCGGTCCTGGCCTGCTCGGCGGCGGCGGCCGCGGTGTGGCGCAGGGCCGCGTCGTTGGGCAGCAGCACCACCTCGCGGGCATGGGCGCGGCGGATGGCGTCGACCAGTTCGCCGCTGGCGGGGGGTTCGCCGGGGCGGGCGATCACGGTGGTGGCGCCGGCCTCGGTACAGAGCCCGGCCAGGCCGTCGCCGGGGACCACGACGACGACGGCGCGCTGGGCGGGTTCGGCCTGGACGCGGACGTCGTGGCCGCTCTCGGTGGCGAAATGGGTGATCCGGATCCGGTAGGGCCGCCCGGCCTCGACGCCCGCCTCCACAGCGGCCCCGGCGTCGTCGACATGGACGTGGACGTGCCAGAGCCCGTCGCCGCCCACCACGACCAGGGAGTCACCGAGCGCGTCGAGCCGGGTGCGCAGCCGGTCCACCTGCGCGTCGCGGGCCTCCAGGAGGTAGATCACCTCGAAGGCGGGCCCGCCGCCGTCCGCGTCCTCGGGGCATTCGGGGGGGCCCTCCACCACGGCAAGGCCGTCCGCCGGAACGCCCCCCGCCGGCGGCCCCACCACCGGCCCCCCGTCCACAGGAGCCGCGGCCTTCCCGGACCCGGTACGAGACCCCCGTACCGGAGGTTGCCCGGTCACCGCCTCCACCAGCGCCCCCAGGACCGCCACCAGCCCCCGCCCCCCGGCATCCACCACTCCGGCCCGGCCGAGTACGGCGAGCTGCTCCGGGGTCCTCGCCAGGGCGGCGCGCGCCCCCTCGTACGCGCTGCTCACCACGGCGTACAGGTCCGGCTCCTCGCCCTGCGCGGCTTCGGCGGCCGCGGTGGCGACGGTCAGCACCGTGCCCTCCACCGGGTGGGCGACGGCCTGCCGGGCGGCCGCCGCGGCCCGGGTCAGGGCGAGGCGCAGGTGGGCCGCGTCACCGCCGTCGGCCAGCACCCCGGCCATGCCGCGCAGGAGCTGGGCCAGGATCGTGCCGGAGTTCCCTCGGGCACCGATCAGGGCGCCGTGCGCCATGGCGCGTACGGCGTCGGCGGTGGCGGGTGCGGTGGTGCCGGTCTCATGGGCGGCGAAGACCGCTTCGACGGCCGCGGCGGCGGACTCGAGGGTCAGATAGAGGTTGGTGCCCGTGTCCCCGTCGGCGATGGGATAGACGTTGATCGCGTCGATCTCCGCGCGCTCGCGGCCGAGGGCCTCCAGGGCCAGTGAGCACCAGGTGCGCACCGCGACGGCGTCCAGATCGTCGGGGAGCTGCGGCACCGATGGTCCTCCTTGAAGCGGCCGTGGCAAACGGGCTGCACCGCAGGTTAGCCCGCTTGCGGGGGTCCCGTTCGGGACAGGGGGCGGGAGGGCGGTGGGCCAACCCGTGGTAGTTTCGTATCTCCGAAGCAGGCGTTGTATGCTGCTTCGGTTGCCCGATGAGAGTCGGGCCATTCCTCCGGTACCGCCACTTCATTCAATGATTCCGGCGCGCCGGAATTCACTGTAAGTGCATCTGAAGTCTTTGGAGTGACCCGTGGCTGCCAACTGCGACGTCTGCGGCAAGGGGCCGGGCTTCGGCAACAGCATTTCGCACTCGCACCGCCGTACGTCCCGTCGCTGGAATCCCAACATCCAGCGCGTGCGTGCCGTGGTCGGTCGAACGCCGAAGCGGCTCAACGTCTGCACCTCGTGCATCAAGGCCGGCAAGGTCGCGCGCTGACGTATCCGTCGTAGCGCAGCCTTCCGGTTGCCCGAAAAGCCGGTCCACCTCGGTGGACCGGCTTTTTGCTGTGCTCATCCGGCGATGAACATCCGGCTGCGCTCATCCCGCGGTGATCATTCAGCGAGGCGGGTCCGCCAGCCGTGGTCGACCGGGCCGATGCCGCCGCCGAGCGCGAATCCGCCCCGGATCGCGCCGGTGACGTATGCCTTCGCGCCCTCCACCGCCGTGGGCACGTCCTGACCGAGCGCGAGCCCGGAGGCGATGGCGGAGGCGAGGGTGCAGCCGGTGCCGTGGGTGTGCCGGTTGTCGTAGCGGGGGGCGCGCAGCCAGTGTTCCGCGCTCCCGTCGGTGAGCAGGTCGACCGCCTCGCCGGGCAGGTGGCCGCCCTTGATGAGCGCCCAGCGCGGTCCGAACGCGAGGATCTCCTCGGCTGCCCGGCGCATTCCGTCCTCGTCGGTGACCGTGACGCCCGTGAGCTGGGCCACTTCGTCGAGGTTCGGGGTGGCCACCGTGGCGACGGGCAGCAGCTTCGTCCGTACGGAATCGAGGGCCTCGGCGGCGAGCAGCGCGTCCCCGTGCTTGGAGACCCCGACCGGGTCGACGACTACGGGGGCGTCCGTCCCGGCGAGGAGGTCGGCGACGGTCTCGACGAGCGCGGCCGAGGAGAGCATCCCGGTCTTCACCGCCTGGACGCCGATGTCGTCGGCGACACTGCGGTACTGGGCGCGTACGGCGTCCACCGGGAGCTCCCACGCGCCCTGGACGCCGAGGGAGTTCTGCGCGGTGACGGCGGTGATCACGCTCATGCCGTGCACACCGAGGGCGAGCATGGTCTTCAGATCGGCCTGGATCCCCGCACCGCCGCCGGAGTCGGATCCGGCGACGGTGAGGACGCGTGGTGGTACAGCGGTACGTATGGGCATGCGCAGCAATCTAGTACGCGCACGCGCGCGCCAAGGGTTCACGCGTGAGCCCTGCGCTCGGCCGCGCTAGTAGCTGTCCTCGATCGCGCCGAAGTGGTCCCAGCCGCCCTTGCTGGTCCAGGGCGCCCCGTCGACGGTGACCTGGGGCAGGGCGGACGGGTTGAGGACCTCGCCGATCACCTTCCAGCGGGCGGGGAGCTTCACGTCGGGCGGGAAGGTCGCCACGATCGCGTGGTCCTCTCCCCCGGTCAGCACCCACTGGAGCGGGTCGACGCCGACGGCCTGGCCGATGTCGGACATCTGCGAGGGGATGTCGATGAGGCCGGAGCGCAGGTCGATCCGGACCTTGCTGGCCTCGGCGATGTGCCCCAGGTCCGCGACCAGCCCGTCGCTGACGTCGGTCATCGCGGTGGCGCCGAGGCCGGCGGCCGCGGGGCCCGCGTGGTACGGCGGTTCGGGGCGGCGGTGGGCCTCCACGAAGGCGCGGGGCGAGCGGAAACCGCGGGAGAGCACGGCGTATCCGGCGGCGGACCAGCCGAGCCAGCCGGTGACGGCGACGACGTCGCCGGGCCGGGCGCCGGAGCGGGTGACCGGTTCGTGGTTACGCAGGTCGCCGAGGGCGGTGATGGCGACGGTGATGGTGTCGCCGCCGACCACATCCCCGCCGACGACGGCCGCCCCCGCCACCTGGCACTCGTCGCGCAGCCCGTCCATCAGCTCGGCGGCCCAGGTGACCGGGAGGTCGGCGGGGACGACGAGGCCGAGGAGCAGCGCGGTGGGCACGGCGCCCATGGCGGCGATGTCGGCGAGGTTCTGCGCCGCCGCCTTGCGGCCGACGTCGTACGCCGTCGACCAGTCGCGGCGGAAGTGCCGCCCTTCCAGCAGGATGTCCGTACTGGCCACGACCCTGCGGTCGGGAGCGGCCACGACCGCGGCGTCGTCGCCGGGCCCCAGCCGTACCGCCGGAGTGGTGGTGAGCCGGGACGTGAGCTCTCTGATGAGCCCGAACTCCCCCAACTCGCCCACGGTTCCCTTCACCGAGTCTCACCTCTCATTTATCGCCCCGGACACCCGTCCGGGCCCCCGGTCGCGAGCCGTCACTGCTGTCGGTACCGTCGAAAGAGCTGTCGGCACCGCCAAGGGATACGTCAACTTCCGCACTCCGCACGCCACGCTGTGGACGTCACACGGCCCGTAGGTCTCCCCGTCACCCTCGGCGACGCGATAACGTGGCGTCCCTTTCCCCCACATGATCCTCGTGGCCGCCCTGGAGGTTCCGTGGTACAGGCGTACATCCTCATTCAGACCGAGGTGGGCAAGGCGTCGATCGTCGCCGAGACCATTTCCAAGATTCCGGGAGTCATCCAGGCAGAGGACGTCACCGGTCCGTACGACGTGATCGTGCGGGCCCAGGCCGACACGGTCGATGCACTCGGCCGCATGGTGGTCGCCAAAGTGCAGCAGGTGGACGGCATCACGCGCACCCTGACCTGTCCGGTCGTCCACCTCTGACCCCCGTCCGGTGCCGCGCGTGGGACGCGCGGTCTTCGACCACGGTTCTCCGCCCCGGCACCGTGATCCTCCGCGCGCTGACGGGGCGATCGTACTGCGCCGCGCCGCCCCGCGGTCCACGAAGACGGATGCCCCACGCCAGGAAGGCCGGGACGGCCCTCGCCGTCCCGGCCTTCCTGGTCTCTCAGCGCAGTCCGGTGGAGCGGGTCAACGCGGCCTGGATCAGCCGGTCGACCAGCTCCGGGTAGCTCACGCCGCTCTCCTGCCACATGCGCGGGTACATGGAGATCGGGGTGAAGCCCGGCAGGGTGTTGATCTCGTTGATGACGAAGGTGCCGTCCTCGGTGAGGAAGAAGTCGGCGCGCACCAGGCCCTCGCAGGAGGTGGCGTCGAAGGCGGCGACGGCGAGCCGCTGGACCTCGGCGGTCTCCTCCGCGGTGAGCGGGGCGGGCACCAGACCGGCGGCCGAGTCGATGTACTTCGCCTCGAAGTCGTAGAACTCGTGCGCGGTGACCGGCGGGATCTCGGCGGGCACGCTGGCGCGCGGTCCGTCCTCGAACTCCAGCACCCCGCACTCGATCTCGCGGCCGCGCAGCAGCGACTCCACGAGGAACTTGGGGTCGTGGCGGCGGGCCTCCTCGATCGCCGCGTCGAGGCCGGAGAGCTCGTCGACCTTGGTGATGCCCATGGAGGAGCCGCCGCGGGCGGGCTTGATGAAGAGCGGCCAGCCGTGCTCACCGGCGAAGTCCACGATCCGCTTGCGTACGGCGGAGGGGTCGCGGTCCCACTCGCGCGGGCGGACGACCTCGTACGGTCCGACCGGCAGCCCGAAGGAGATGAAGACGCGCTTCATGTACTCCTTGTCCTGGCCGACCGCCGAGGCGAGGACGCCCGCGCCGACGTAGGGCACACCGGAGAGTTCGAGCAGCCCCTGAAGGGTGCCGTCCTCCCCGTACGGGCCGTGCAGCACGGGGAAGACGACGTCGACCTCGCCGAGCGCCTTGGGCACCGAGCCGGGTTCGGTGTAGACGACCTCGCGGCTGCCGGGGTCCACAGAGAGCACGACGCTGCCCTCGGCGGACTCGGTGAGCCGGTCCACGTCGGGGACCTTGCGGTCGGTGATGGCCATGCGTTCGGGATCGTCCGCGGTGAGCGCCCAGCGGCCGTCCGTCGTGATGCCGATCGGCAGGACGTCGTACTTCGTCCGGTCGATGGCCTTCATGACGGCGCCGGCCGTGACGACCGAGATGCCGTGTTCGGAGCTGCGGCCGCCGAACACGACGGCCACACGCGGCTTGCGGCGCTGCTGCTCAGGGCTCTCGGGGCGCTCAGGGCTCTGGGGGAGGTTCTCGCTGCTCATATCGCGATGAGCGTACCTGCTGGTAAGGGAGACGTCAGCGTCGCTCGGCCTTGGCGCTCCGCGACATCAGCTCCTTGACGGCGACGACCGGGGACTTGCCCTCGTGGACGATGGAGACGACGGTCTCCGTGATCGGCATGTCGACCCCGTGCCGGCGCGCCAGATCGAGGACCGATTCGCAGGACTTGACGCCCTCGGCGGTCTGCTTGGTGACGGCGATCGTCTCCTGGAGCGTCATGCCGCGGCCGAGGTTGGTGCCGAAGGTGTGGTTGCGCGAGAGCGGCGAGGAGCAGGTGGCCACCAGGTCGCCCAGGCCCGCGAGTCCGGAGAACGTCAGCGGGTCGGCGCCCATGGCCACGCCCAGGCGGGTGGTCTCGGCGAGGCCGCGGGTGATGAGGGAGCCCTTGGTGTTGTCGCCGAGGCCCATGCCGTCCGCGATGCCGACGGCGAGGCCGATGACGTTCTTCACGGCGCCGCCGAGCTCGCAGCCGACGACGTCGGTGTTGGTGTAGGGCCGGAAGTACGGGGTGTGGCAGGCGGCCTGGAGGCGCTGGGCGACGGACTCGTCGGCGCAGGCGACGACGGCGGCGGCGGGCCGGCGCTCGGCGATCTCCTTGGCGAGGTTGGGTCCGGAGACGACGGCGATGCGGTCGGCGGTCACCTTGGTGACGTCCGCGATGACCTCGCTCATGAGCTTGGCGGTGCCCAGCTCGACGCCCTTCATCAGGGAGACCAGGACGGTGTCCTGGTCCAGGTGCGGGGCCCAGTCGGCGAGGTTGGCGCGCAGCGTCTGGGAGGGCACGACGAGGAAGGCGAACTCGGCTCCGCGCAGAGCCTCGGCGGGGTCGGTGGTGGCGCGGATCGACTCGGGGAGCTCGATACCCGGCAGGTAGTCCGGGTTGGTGCGGGTGGTGTTGACGGTCTCGGCGACCTCGGCGCGGCGTCCCCAGAGGGTGACCTCGCAGCCCGCGTCGGCGAGGATCACGGCGAACGCCGTACCCCATGAGCCGGTTCCGAAGACGGCTGCTTTTACGGGGTGCGTCACGTGGATCCCTTTCCCTGCGCCCTGCGCCGTTGTTCAGCACGGGCTTTGCGGTGATCGTAGAGCTCGGCGGGGGCCTTCTCCCCGCGTACGTCCTCCAGCTGGCGGGTGATCGCGGCCATGATGACCTCGGTCGCCTGGCGCAGCACCTCGGGCGTCGGCTCGACATCGTAGAAGCGGCTGAGGTCGATGGGGGGGCCTGCCTGGACCGTCAGCGTCTTGCGGGGGAACAACCGGAGCTTGTTCTCCTTGGCGTACGGCGGCATCGCGAGGTTGGCGCCCCACTGGGCGACCGGGATGACGGGGGCCCGGGTCATCAGCGCCACCCGGGCGGCACCGGTCTTGCCGGCCATCGGCCACATGCCGGGGTCACGGGTGAGGGTGCCCTCGGGGTAGAAGGCGACGCACTCGCCGCGCTCGATGGCGTCGACGGCGGCCCGGAAGGCGTCCAGGGCGTTGGCCGTCTCACGGTAGACGGGGATCTGGCCGGTGCCGCGCAGCATCATCCCGACGAAGGGGGTGCGGAAGAGGCCCGCCTTCGCCAGGAGCCGGGGCACGCGTCCGGTGTTGTACTGGAAGTGGCCGTAGGAGAGCGGGTCCAGATAGGAGTTGTGATTGACGGCGGTGATGAATCCGCCGTCTGCCGGAATGTGTTCCATCCCCCGCCAGTCGCGCTTGAACAGAACCACCAATGGCGGCTTGGCGATAACCGCCGCCAGGCGGTACCAGAAGCCGATTCTGCGGCGGGACACTCGGACACCTTCCTCTAGGGACCTCATCGGAACTTTCGACCTGTTGCCGGCTACCGACGGTCAAGTCTCGCCCCAGGCCCCTCCTCTGTCGAGAACACCGTACGCCTCACCCTCCGGCCCGGCGCTCCGGGTTGTCGTACCGGCAGGCGAGAATAAGTCCTCATGGTCACGGAGGGGGAGATCACCACGAACACCGATCCGGCGGAGCGCTGGTCCCTCGTCGTTCCGCTGAAGCCACTCGCGCGGGCCAAGAGCCGCCTGGGGCGGGCCGCGGGCGAGCTCGCCCGGCCACGCCTGGCC
Organism: Streptomyces sp. NPDC006261; assembly: GCF_040613515.1. Lineage (NCBI taxonomy): Bacteria > Bacillati > Actinomycetota > Actinomycetes > Kitasatosporales > Streptomycetaceae > Streptomyces > Streptomyces sp. NPDC006261. The sequence continues at coordinate 22,342 of NZ_JBEXSI010000004.1, read as the reverse complement.
CTGGCCTTCGCCCAGGACACGGTGGCCGCGGCGCTCTCCTGTTCCCGGGTGCGGGATGTGGTGGTCGTCACGGACGACGCGGCGGCCGGGGCCGCCCTTTCGGCGCTCGGCGCGCGGATCGTGCCGGACGTCCCGGCGGCCGGGCTCAACGCCGCGCTGGCGTACGGGGCGCGCTCGGTTCGTGCCCTCGCGCCCGCCCTCCCGGTGGCCGCCCTCAACGCGGATCTGCCGGCCCTGCGCGCCCAGGAATTGGCTCGGGTGCTCGATTTTGCCTCCGCTTTTCCCCGGGCATTTCTCCGGGACGCGGCGGGAATCGGAACGACATTTCTGGCCTGCGCCGGGGAAACGGAATTGCGCCCGGCTTTCGGCGGCCTCTCCGCCGCCCGCCATCTGGCTTCGGGCGCGGTGGAAATAACGCTGCCCGCGGTCGACTCGGTGCGCCGGGACGTGGATACGGGGGAGGACCTGGAGGTGGCCCTGGCCCTCGGAGTGGGGACGTACACGGAGCGGCTCGGAGCCGCGCTCCCCCTCACCCCGGACCGATAGGCTGCCGCCCATGCAGGCGACCTCGTACACGTACGACCCCGAGACCCGCACCGGCAGCGTGCTGCTGGACGACGGCACCCCGGTGGAGTTCGACGCCCCGGCCTTCGACGCGGGGGGTCTGCTGCTGCTGCGCCCGGGGCAGCGGGTGCGGATCGAGGGCGAGGGCGAAGGCGCCGCCCTGCGGATCACGCTGGTGACGCTGCAGACGTTCTAGGGGATGCCGCCCGGGCCCGAACGGGCCTCGGACAGCCCGCGGGCCGGGCTCCCCTCAGGGGGAGCCCGGCCCGGCGCGTGTGAGGAGCGAGCGGGTGCCCGGTCTCACTTCTTGCGTGCGGTGGCCTTCTTGGCCGTGGTCGTGCGCGCCGTGGTCTTCTTCGCGGGCGCCTTCTTCGCCGTGGCCTTCTTGGCGGGCGCGGTCTTGCTGGGCGAGGCCTTCTTGGCGGTCGCGGTGGCCTTCTTCGCCGGGGTCGCCTTCTGCGCGGCCGGCGTGGACTTCTTCGCCGTGGCGGTCGCCTTCTTGGCGGTGGCCTTCTTGGCGGTGGCCTTCTTGGCGGTGGCGGTGGTCTTCTTCGCCGGTGCCACGGCCTTCGTGGCGGTGGCCTTCTTCGCCGTGGCCTTCTTCGCGGCCGACTTCTTGGCGGCGGCGGCCTTGACCGTCGTGCGGGCGGCGGAAGATCCGCCCGAGAGGCTGCCCTTGGGAGCCTTCTTCACGGCCACGTCGTTCTTGGGGAGCTTCTTGGAGCCGCTCACCAGGTCCTTGAACCCCTGACCCGCGCGGAAGCGGGGCACCGAGGTCTTCTTGACCCGGACGCGCTCACCCGTCTGCGGGTTGCGGGCGTACCGGGCGGGGCGGTCGACCTTCTCGAACGAGCCGAAACCGGTGACCGAGACACGGTCCCCGGCGACAACGGCACGGACGATCGCGTCGAGTACCGCGTCGACAGCGTCTGCGGCCTGCTGGCGGCCGCCGACCTTGTCGGCAATCGCTTCTACGAGCTGCGCCTTGTTCACGTCTTCCCCTTCGGAGACATTGCCAGAACGAAAGTGTTCAGGCTTTTTCGCACGTTAGGCAGATATATACCGCAAATCAAACACGAAACGGGCTAATCACCCTAGTGCCGCAACGAAGTCGACCGATGCGCAGTTCCACGTGTCAGTCACCTTCGGGGAATCGGCCCTCATCGAGGTCCTTCATCAACCGGTCCAGACGCCTTGCCGCGTCCGGGAGATCGTGCTTCGCCGCGGCCGTGACGACCAGCAGCTTCCGGGACAGCGCCATCCGTACGCTCTCCGGGACTTGCAGTGCACGCACCTTCGCGTGCGCTTCCTTCAATCGGTCGGCGACTTGGCCATAGAGCTTGAGTTGGCTGTCGCGTTCCATGCACCGATTGTGCCATCTGGGGCGAGTTGTCGCCCGAGGGGGGCTCAACAAGCGACTGCGCCCCCTGCCCGGAGGCAGGGGGCGCAGTCATGGAAAAGCGCTGCTCAGGCGTCAATTGTACGCGGTTTGTGGGACGGCCTGGCCGCCTCGTGAGCCGTGATGTCCGCTTCGTTCTGAAGGGTGAGACTGATGTCGTCGAGGCCGTTGAGCAGTCGCCAGCGGGCGTTCTCGTCCAGCTCGAAGTCGGCGGTGATGCCCTCGGCGCGGACCTGGCGGGTCTCCAGGTCGACGGTGACCTCGGCGGTCGGGTCGGCCTCGGTCAGCTCCCAGAGGGAGTCGACGGCCTTCTGCTCCAGGACCACGGTCAGCAGGCCGTTCTTCAGCGAGTTGCCCCGGAAGATGTCGGCGAAGCGGGAGGAGATGACGGTCTTGAAGCCGAAGTTCTGCAGGGCCCAGACCGCGTGTTCGCGAGAGGAGCCCGTGCCGAAGTCGGGGCCGGCCACCAGGACCGAGGCACCCTGGCGCTCGGGGCGGTTGAGGACGAAGTCGGCGTCCTTGCGCCACGCTTCGAAGAGCCCGTCCTCGAACCCGTCGCGGGTGACCTTCTTCAGCCAGTGGGCGGGGATGATCTGGTCGGTGTCGACGTTGCTGCGGCGCAGCGGGACGGCCCGGCCGGTGTGTGTGGTGAAGGCTTCCATGGCTATCGGACTCCGGCGGGGGTACGGGTGTCGGACAGGTCGGCGGGCGAGGCCAGATGGCCCAGTACGGCGGTGGCGGCGGCGACCTGGGGCGAGACCAGGTGGGTACGGCCGCCCTTGCCCTGCCGGCCCTCGAAGTTCCGGTTCGAGGTGGAGGCGGAGCGCTCGCCGGGGGCCAGCTGGTCCGGGTTCATACCGAGGCACATCGAGCAGCCCGCGTGCCGCCATTCGGCGCCGGCTCCGGTGAAGACCTTGTCCAGGCCCTCGGATACGGCCTGGAGCGCCACCCGCACGGAGCCGGGAACGACCAGCATCCGTACCCCGTCGGCGACTTTGCGGCCGTCCAGGATCGCCGCGGCGTTACGCAGGTCCTCGATGCGGCCGTTGGTGCACGAACCTACGAAGACGGTGTCCACGCTGATCTCGCGCAGCGGCTGCCCGGCGGTCAACCCCATGTATTCCAGGGCCTTTTCGGCGGCGTTGCGCTCCGATGCGTCCTCGTACGAAGCGGGGTCGGGGACGTTCGCGGAGAGCGGCGCGCCCTGGCCGGGGTTGGTGCCCCAGGTGACGAACGGGGCCAGTTCGGTGGCGTCGATGACGACCTCGGCGTCGAACACGGCGCCGTCGTCCGAGCGCAGCGTCTTCCAGTACGCGAGGGCCGCGTCCCACTCCTCGCCCTCGGGGGCGCAGTCACGGCCCTCCAGGTAGGCGAAGGTGGTCTCGTCCGGGGCGATCATGCCCGCCCGGGCGCCGGCCTCGATCGACATGTTGCAGATGGTCATCCGGGCCTCCATCGAGAGCTTCTCGATGGCGGAGCCGCGGTATTCGAGGATGTAGCCCTGGCCGCCGCCGGTGCCGATCCTGGTGATGATCGCCAGGATGAGGTCCTTGGCGGTGACGTCCTCGGGCAGCTCGCCGTCGACCGTGATGGCCATGGTCTTCGGGCGGGCCAGCGGCAGCGTCTGGGTGGCCAGGACGTGCTCCACCTGGCTGGTGCCGATGCCGAACGCCAGCGCGCCGAACGCCCCGTGCGTGGAGGTGTGGGAGTCGCCGCAGACCACGGTGGTGCCGGGCTGGGTCAGGCCCAGCTGGGGGCCGACGACGTGCACGACGCCCTGCTCGACGTCGCCGAGCGGGTGCAGCCGTACGCCGAAGTCCGCGCAGTTCTTGCGCAGGGTCTCCAGCTGGGCGCGGGAGACCGGGTCGGCGATCGGCTTGTCGATGTCGAGGGTCGGGGTGTTGTGGTCCTCGGTGGCGATGGTGAGGTCGAGGCGTCGCACCGGACGTCCGGCCTGGCGCAGACCGTCGAAGGCCTGCGGGCTGGTCACCTCGTGCAGCAGGTGCAGATCGATGTAGAGAAGGTCGGGCTCGCCCTCCGCGCGCCGGACAACATGGTCGTCCCAGACCTTCTCCGCGAGTGTCCTACCCATCGCTTTCCCTCCGGCCGGCGTCTTCGCCGGCCCAACTAGAGATTCGGTGCGCCGCCGTCCGGATCCCCTGCGGGGCGGTGGCTGCGGGCCGTTGTGGGGCCGCCCGTACAGGTTCGCAACTTCCGCCGAAAATTGAACTTGCGTTTCACAGAGTGAGACGGGAGTATCGTCGTATGGACAACTCTAGCGGCGTCGGCGTTCTCGACAAGGCAGCTCTGGTATTGAGCGCCCTGGAGTCCGGTCCGGCCACCCTCGCCGGGCTGGTCGCGGCGACCGGGCTCGCACGGCCCACGGCTCATCGACTGGCCGTGGCACTGGAACACCACCGGATGGTGGCGAGGGATATGCAGGGCCGGTTCATTCTTGGCCCCCGGCTGTCGGAACTGGCGGCCGCGGCGGGCGAGGACCGCCTGCTGGCCACGGCCGGACCGGTACTCACCCACCTGCGGGACATCACCGGCGAGAGCGCACAGCTCTACCGCCGGCAGGGCGACATGCGCATCTGCGTGGCAGCGGCGGAACGGCTGTCCGGACTCCGGGACACGGTGCCGGTCGGCTCGACGCTCACCATGAAGGCGGGCTCCTCCGCCCAGATCCTGATGGCCTGGGAGGAGCCGGAGCGTCTGCACCGCGGCCTCCAGGGCGCCAGGTTCACGGCGACGGCGCTCTCCGGCGTACGGCGGCGGGGCTGGGCACAGTCGATCGGCGAGCGGGAGCCGGGCGTCGCCTCGGTCTCGGCCCCGGTGCGCGGCCCCTCGAACCGGGTGGTCGCCGCGGTCTCGGTCTCCGGGCCGATCGAGCGACTGACCCGCCACCCGGGCCGGATGCACGCCCAGGCGGTCATCGACTCGGCAGCGCGGCTGAGCGAGGCCCTGCGCCGCACGGGCTGACCGTCCCAGCCCCGCACACGTCTCCCCCTGTTCCGGAAGGCCGCTCCAGCGCCGTGGCGGCCCTTTTTCCCTTCTCCGAGGTCAACAGCGTTGCGACGTGGACGGCTTGACCCGGGGCACCGGCTGCCGGACAGAGGAAAAGGCCCTCCACCGAAGCGAAGGGCCTTTCCGTACCGCTCTGTTGTACCCCCGACCGGATTCGAACCGGCGCTACTGCCGTGAGAGGGCAGCGTGCTAGGCCGCTACACAACGGGGGCGTGATTACTGCTGACTTGCGCTGGGCTACCAGGACTCGAACCTAGAATGACGGTACCAGAAACCGTAGTGTTGCCAATTACACCATAGCCCATGGTGTGACAAGTACCCCCGACCGGATTCGAACCGGCGCTACTGCCGTGAGAGGGCAGCGTGCTAGGCCGCTACACAACGGGGGCCCTAGCGATCCTGCATCGAAAACGTGGGTGCGACCCAGTTGTTCTCGCGGGAAGGATCTGTACCCCCGACCGGATTCGAACCGGCGCTACTGCCGTGAGAGGGCAGCGTGCTAGGCCGCTACACAACGGGGGCTTGTCCTGCTGGTCTTGCTCGTACTGCTTGGTCTTGCGCTGGGCTACCAGGACTCGAACCTAGAATGACGGTACCAGAAACCGTAGTGTTGCCAATTACACCATAGCCCACTGAAACGCAACCCCTGTAGGGGTTTCATCTCTGTCTGCGCTTCCCGACCGGATCTTTCGGCCCGCTCGGGCGGCGCAGAAAGAACATTACCCGAAGGTGTCCGGCGCTCCAAAACGGGTATTGCCCGCCAGCAGGCCGGGGAGCTGGTCCAGCCCGGTGATCCGGACGAGATCGGAGCGGCCGCCCCTGCCCCGACGGTCGAGCCAGATGCCGGTCAGCCCGGCGGCGACGGCCCCGCTCGCGTCGATGTCCGGCTCGTCACCGACGTACGCCACCTCGTGCGGGTCCAGCGCGAGCGCCTCGCAGGCCGCGTGGAAGGCGCCGGCCTCGGGCTTGGAGATGCCGAGCTCGACGGCGCAGACCATCGCCTCGAACCGGTCCCGCACACCGAGCGCCGTCAGCTTGTGGTGCTGGTGGTGGGTGTTGGCATTGGACAGGATCCCGTGCCGGTAGTCGGGGTCCAGCAGGTCGAGGACCGGCAGCACGTCCGGGAAGAGCGTCCAGGCGGCCTCGTAGTGGGCGGCGTGGCGCCCGAACCACGCCTCGGCCTCGGCGTCCTCCAGCTCCCTCGAGAGGAACTCCCGCACCCGGTCCCGCCGCTGCCCGGCGAAGTCCGTCTCCCCGGCGGTCATGCGCGCCCAGTGCCGGACGCTCAGCGCCCGCCAGGCGTCGAGGGCCACGTCCACCGAGGCGTACGCCTCGGGCAGGCCTTCGCCCTCCAGGTGCCGGCGCATCCCGATGCGGTCGGCGCCCGTGTAGTCGAAGATCGTGTCATCGATGTCCCAGAGCACGGCTCGGATCGGCATGGATCTCACGGTAGCCGCATGCCGATGGCCGTGGAGGCGTAAATACCGAGGAGGGCCACAGCCGGTCGGCCGTGGCCCTCCTCGGGGGTGCGCTGTCGCTTACGCCGTCAGCTTCGCCAGCGCCGCGTCCACGCGGGCCAGGCTCTTCTCCCGGCCCAGGATCTCCAGGGACTCGAAGAGCGGCAGGCCGATGGTGCGGCCGGTCACGGCGACCCGGACCGGGGCCTGCGCCTTGCCGAGCTTGAGGCCGTGCGCCTCGCCGGCGGCCAGGACCGCGTTCTTCAGGGACTCCGGGTCACTCCAGTCCGCCGCCTCCAGGTTGGCGCGGGCCGTGGTCAGGAGGGCGGCCGGGTCGCCCTTCATCGCCTTGGCCCAGGATGCCTCGTCCTCCACCGGCTCGTCGAGGAAGAGGAAGTCGACGTTGTCGGTGATGTCGGAGAGCACCGTGACCCGGGTCTGGGCGTACGGGGCGATCCGCGTCCACTTGTCCGCGTCGAAGGCCTCCGGCGCCCAGGGCGCGAAGGGGGCCTTCAGCCAGGGGCCGCAGGCTTCGGTGAAGGCCTTCACGTCGAGCATGCGGATGTGCTCGGCGTTGATGTGCTCGCACTTCTTGAGGTCGAAACGGGCCGGGTTGGCGTTGACGTCCTCGATGTCGAACGCCGCGATCAGCTCGTCCGTCGAGAAGATGTCGCGGTCCTCGGCGATGGACCAGCCGAGCAGCGACAGGTAGTTCAGCAGCCCCTCGGGGAGGAAGCCGCGCTCCCGGTAGAGGTTGAGGGAGGCCTGCGGGTCGCGCTTGGAGAGCTTCTTGTTGCCCTCGCCCATGACGTACGGCAGGTGACCGAAGGCGGGGGTCTCCTTGGCGATGCCCAGCTCGATGAGCGCCCGGTACAGGGCGATCTGGCGCGGGGTGGAGGAGAGCAGGTCCTCGCCGCGCAGGACGTGGGTGATCTCCATCAGCGCGTCGTCGACCGGGTTGACCAGCGTGTAGAGCGGGGCCCCGTTGGCGCGGACGATGCCGTAGTCCGGGACGTTCTCCGGCTGGACGGTGATGTCGCCGCGGACCAGGTCGGTGAAGGTGATGGCCTCGTCGGGCATCCGGAAGCGGACGATCGAGCTGCGGCCCTCGGCCTCGTAGGCGTCCTTCTGCTCGGTGGTGAGGTCGCGGCAGTGGCCGTCGTAGCCGGAGGGCCGGCCTGCGGCGCGGGCGGCGTCGCGGCGGGTGTCCAGCTCCTCGGTGGTGCAGTAGCAGGCGTACGCGTACCCGGCGGCGAGCAGCTTCTCGGCGACGTCCTTGTACAGGTCCATCCGCTGCGACTGGCGGTAGGGGGCGTGCGGGCCGCCGATCTCGGGGCCCTCGTCCCAGTCCAGGCCCAGCCAGCGCATCGAGTCGAGCAGCTGCCGGTAGGAGTCCTCGGAGTCGCGCGCGGCGTCGGTGTCCTCGATGCGGAAGACCAGGGTGCCCTGGTGGTGCCGGGCGAAGGCCCAGTTGAACAGGGCCGTCCGGACCAGGCCCACGTGGGGGTTGCCGGTCGGGGAGGGACAGAAACGTACGCGGACGGGTGCCGCTGGTGCGTTAACCACGCTTGATCACCTTGTTGGTGAGAGTGCCGATGCCTTCGATGGTGACGGCGACCTCGTCGCCGACGCGCAGGGGGCCGACCCCTGCGGGGGTGCCCGTGAGGATGACATCGCCCGGGAGGAGGGTCATTGCCTCCGTGATGTGGACGATCAGGTCCTCGATGGAGCGGACCATGTCGCTCGTGCGGCCGAGTTGCCGCTGCTCGCCGTTGACCGTCGCCTGGATGGTGAGGTCGTGGGGGTCCAGGTCGGTCTCCACCCAGGGGCCCAGCGGGCAGGAGGTGTCGAAGCCCTTGGCGCGGGCCCACTGCTTCTCGCGCTGCTGCACGTCGCGGGCGGTGACGTCGTTGGCGCAGGTGTAGCCGAGGATGACGTCCTTGACGCGTTCGCGGGGGACTTCGCGGCACATGCGGCCGATGACCACGGCCAGCTCGGCTTCGTGGTGGAGGTCGTTCGAGAAGGAGGGGTACTCGATCGCGTCGCCGGAGCCGATCACCGAGGTGGTGGGCTTGAAGAAGGTGATCGGCGCGTCGGGGACCTCGTTGCCGAGCTCGGCGGCGTGCTCCGCGTAGTTGCGGCCGATGGCCACGACCTTGTTGGGGAGCACGGGGGGCAGCAGCCGGACCTTGTTCAGCGGGACCTTGGTGCCCGAGAGCTCGAAGTCGGCGTACGGGATGCCCTTGATGATGTCGAGGACGAGGTCACCGGATTCCACGGTGCCCTGTCCCTCGACGGCGCCGAAGGCGACATTGCCGTCGATGGAGAACCTGGCGATGCGCACGGGATGCTGTCGCCCCTCACTTGCTGGCTGGCTGAAGACTGACGCTCCAGGCTAACGCGGTGAGGGGGCGCAGCCTCGCCCATCACGGGGCCGCTACCGGGCGGCCGCGACCGGGGCGTCCATCAGGATGGTGCGGCGCGGGTTGGCTGTGACGGTGGGCAGTTCGGCGGCGTGCTCCGGCAGGAAGGGCGTCTGCAGGGCCTCGGCGTCCTTGAGGTGCGCCAGCGTGGTGCGCCGGGGGTTGGCAATGTTGCGGAACGTCGTCGTCGTCTTCATCTGCCGTCAGGACCCTGTCGGTAGGGGCGCCGCCTCGGCGGCGCCTGCTTGTCGGATTCACCATCCCTGTAAAGCGACAGGCTAAACATCCGATTCCCCACCGGAGCCGGGATGAGGCGGCGATCATCATGTGAGTTTGCTCACGAAGTAATCGACAATTGTCCCATTACGGACAGGAGGGCGAGGTGCAGAAAACGGGCATTACCTCCCTGAATCCATCATTCCGCTCCTGATCATCGCGACTGGGACACCCCCCACCCCTAAGCGACTCATCCCCGAAAGTCCGTTTTACCCACGATCACTCTGCACTGCTTGTTACTAGTTCGTCACAACGTGTCACCCAGGTCACAGCCCGGTACATGGCCCTTGTTGGAGATCCTGCACTGTGCTGGAATTCCACGCACCGCCGCGGGTTTCAGACCGGCGCACCGGGGCGCAACGCAGCGCCGAGCGGCGGCGGGAGGGGGAAGTACGCCGGTCACTCAACGACCACCATGGGGCGCGTCCAGCGCCCCACGACGCCGACACCGTTCTGTCCTTATCCGGACGGAACGCCTGGTCCAGAGGTTGCGACGCTAGTGCAGGGACGTTTCAAGAGGGATGGCAGCGCTCCGGCGGAACAGGAGCCGCGCGGCGGGACCGACCGCGGTTCCTCGCCCCAGCACGCCCAGAACCCCGGGCCGGCCGCTGCCGGCGACAACAGCGACCGTGCGCAGCGCCCGGGCTCCACAGCGAGCAGCGGAGCCGAGCCGAGCACACCTCCCGCTTCCCGCGGCCCGGTCGACACGGGTTCGCGAATAGCGCTCCGTAACTGGCGCATCAGTACGCGACTGGTCTCGCTCCTCGCCCTCCCGGTGGTCGCAGCGACCAGCCTGGGCGGTCTGAGGATCAACGAGTCCATGACCGACATGCAGCAGCTGGAGCACATGCAGCTGCTGACGCAGATGACCAAGCAGGCGACCTCGCTCGCGCAGGCCCTCCAGGTGGAGCGCGACCAGTCCGCCGGTCCGCTCTCCAACGGCTCCAAGGCGACCGACTACAAGGTCTCCCAGCCCCGGGAGAAGACCGACCGGGCCAAGGACGCGTTCCTGGACGCGACCAACGAGATCGGCGACTTCGAGAACGACGACGCGCTGGAGAGCATCCACGCGAGCGTCGCCCAGATCGCCTCCCAGCTCGGTGACATCCGGTCGATCCGCAAGTCGGCGTACGAGGACGGCGCGCCGTCCCTCAACACCATCGACCAGTACAGCCAGCTGATCACCTCGCTGCTCAGCCTGTCCCAGGACATGGCCCAGGCGACCAGCAACCCGGACATGATCAAGCGGACCCGGGCCCTGGCGGCGTTCTCCTCCGCCAAGGAGTACGCCTCGATCCAGCGCGCGGTCATCGCGGCGGCGCTGCCCGGAGGCTCGGTCAAGGAACCGCACCTCAACGAGAACGACAAGCAGTTCGGCTCCAACGCCCTCGACAAGGAAACCCGCGCGATCAGCTCGTTCAAGTCGATCTACGGGTCGACCGGCGAGAGCGCGGTGGACCTGATGGCTCCGCTGGACAACGGCAACAACCCCGAGATCAACGCGGCGAACATGTACGCCAAGCACATCCTCGACACCCCGAACGGGATCGACGGGGCGAAGGTGCGCTCGTACATGGACTGGTACGACCAGTCCTCCACGAAGATCGACGCGATGAAGACGATCGAGACCACCCTCCTCAGCGACATGGAGGCCAAGGCGCGCGAGCTGCGCGAGGCCTCCCAGCGCGAGGCGATCATCAACGGTGCGGTCATCCTCCTCGTCCTCGGTGTCTCGCTGGTCGGCGCCTTCGTGGTGGCCCGGTCCATGATCCGCTCACTGCGGCGCCTCCAGGACACCGCCACCCGCGTCGCCCAGGACCGGCTGCCCGAGCTCGTCAAGCAGCTCTCCGAGACCGACCCGCAGGACGTGGACACCTCCGTCGAGTCGGTCGGTGTGCACTCCCGGGACGAGATCGGCCAGGTGGCCGCGGCCTTCGACGACGTGCACCGCGAGGCCGTCCGCCTCGCCGCCGAGCAGGCCCTTCTGCGAGGCAACGTCAACGCGATGTTCACCAACCTCTCGCGGCGTTCGCAGGGCCTCATCCAGCGCCAGCTCTCGCTCATCTCCGAGCTGGAGTCCCGCGAGGCCGACCCGGACCAGCTCTCCTCGCTCTTCAAGCTCGACCACCTCGCGACCCGTATGCGCCGTAACGGCGAGAACCTCCTCGTCCTCGCGGGCGAGGAGCCGGGCCGCCGGTGGACCCGCCCCGTCCCGCTGGTCGACGTGCTCCGTGCCGCCGCCTCCGAGGTGGAGCAGTACGAGCGCATCGAGCTGTCGGCGGTGCCCGCCACCGAGGTCGCGGGCCGGGTCGTCAACGACCTCGTGCACCTCCTCGCCGAGCTGCTGGAGAACGCCACGTCGTTCTCCTCGCCGCAGACGAAGGTCCGGGTCACCGGTCACGCGCTGCCCGACGGCCGGGTGCTCGTCGAGATCCACGACACCGGCATCGGTCTCTCCCCCGAGGACCTCGCCGCGATCAACGAGCGGCTCGCGCAGCCGCCCACCGTGGACGTCTCGGTCTCCCGCCGCATGGGTCTGTTCGTGGTCGGCCGGCTGTCGCTGCGTCACGGCATCCGCATCCAGCTGCGCCCCTCCGACTCCGGCGGCACGACCGCGCTGGTCATGCTGCCCGTCGACGTCGCCCACGGCGGCAAGCAGCCCCCGTCCAAGCAGGGCCCCGGCCAGCAGCCCGGCGGCGCCCCCGGCGGCCTGCTCGCCGGCAGCGGCAACGGTGCGGGCGCCGGCCAGCGTCCCGGTGTCGGCGGCGGACCGGGCGCCAAGAGCCTCGGCTCGGCCCCCGGCGGCCAGCGCGGCCAGGTCGGTGCGGGCTCCGGTCCGCGTGCCGCCCTCCCTGCCCGGGACAACGGCCCCGGTGGCCGCCCGCAGGGCCAGCAGAACAACGGGTCCCAGAACAACGGCCCGCAGAACCCCGGCAACCCGAACCAGGGCGGCCAGCCCTCCCCGGGCCAGGAGCCGCAGCGCCAGGGCGGTGGCGGCCTCTCCGGCGCCTTCGGCAACGGCGCCCGGCTCGGCGCGCGCGGTCAGGGCGATGCTCCCGGCCGTACGGAGCCGGGTCAGCCCAACCTGTTCGGTCACGGCGCTCCGGCCTCCCCCGGCCAGAACGGCCGCTCGAACGCGTTCGCCCCGCAGAACCAGCAGGGCCAGCAGGGCCCGGGCCAGCCCGGTCAGCACCAGCAGGGCCCCGGCGCGCCGCAGGCCCGGCACGAGCAGAACGGCCCCGGCCAGGGAGGCTTCCAGCAGCCCGGCGGCCCCGGCCGTCAGCTGCCGCCCACCGGCGGTCCGCGGGCCGAGCTGCCCGGCGGCAACGCGCAGCAGCGCCCGCAGGCCGCGGGCTGGGGCGCCGACGCCCCGCGCGGCCACGAGGAGCACGACGCGACCGGGCAGTTCGCCCGGCCGACGGGCCACGGCCAGGACCAGGCGTACAACGCCCCGCTGAACCAGGATCCGGGCGCGACCTCGCAGTTCGCCCGGCCGGACTTCAACGCGCCGCTCCAGCAGAACCAGGGCCAGGGGTACGGCCAGCAGGCCCAGGACCCGGCGTCCACCGCCCAGTTCGCGCGGCCCGACTTCAACGCGCCGCTCCAGCAGAACCAGGGCCAGCAGCTGCCCGCGCCGCGTCAGCGCGGCCCGGAGGGCAGCGGCTTCGGTGCCCCGCGTCCCTCGGCATCCCCGGCGGGTGAGGCCCCCTACCGTCCTGCGCTCCCCCAGCAGCCGGAGGCCCTGCCGCCGGCCGGTCCCGGGGACGGCCGTACGCCGCTGTACGACACCCTGGAGACCAATTGGTTCCACGGTCCGGGCCAGGGTGGCCAGCAGGCCCCCGAGCCGCAGGCACCGGCCGTTCCGGAGCCCACCGGCGTGCCCGTTCCGCCCATGCCCCAGCGTGGTGCGGCCGAGGCTCCGGTCACCAGCTCCTGGCGCGCCTCGCCCAACGACGAGCTCGTACGTCAGGCCGAGCGGGTCAAGAAGCCGGCCGCCGGCGGGGTCACCACTTCCGGGCTGCCCCGCCGTGTTCCCCGCGCCAATTTGGTTCCGGGGACCGCTCAGCAGCAGAATCACCAGTCCGGACCTCAGGTTTCGCGTGCGCCCGATGACGTACGCGGTCGTCTGACCAATCTCCGCCGGGGCATCCAGCAGGGACGGCAGGCCAACAACGGCCCGTCGACCGGCAGTATCCATCTCGGCCCCACTCACCAGCAGGAGCGTTAGTTGAGCCCCATGAGTCAGGCCGCGCAGAATCTGAACTGGCTGATCACCAACTTCGTGGACAACACCCCAGGGGTGTCCCACACGGTGGTGGTCTCCGCGGATGGCCTGCTGCTGGCGATGTCCGAAGGTTTCCCGCGCGACCGCGCCGATCAGCTGGCGGCCGTGGCCTCCGGTCTGACGTCGCTCACCGCAGGTGCCTCGCGGATCTTCGAGGGCGGCGCCGTCAGCCAGACCGTTGTGGAGATGGAGCGCGGGTTCCTCTTCCTGATGTCCATCTCCGACGGATCCTCACTCGCCGTCCTCGCCCACCCGGACGCCGACATCGGTCTGGTCGGTTACGAGATGGCCCTCCTGGTCGACCGTGCGGGCACCGTCCTCACGCCCGACCTCCGCGCCGAGCTCCAGGGCAGTCTGCTCCATTAGGCGGCCGTCCTGCGGATTCACGACACGATCCCCCCAGGTAATGCCCACAACCCTCACCCGCCAGGCCGCCTTAGTCCCCTCACCGGCCCCTTGCAGACGGCAAGCCGAGAACCTGCTGTCACGCCCGGAGGATTCATGACCCCGCCACCCGCCTCACCCGATCCGTACGGCGCACTGCACCACGCGTCGTACGACGAGGGAGGCGACCAGCCGCTGGTTCGTCCTTACGCCATGACCGGCGGCCGGACCCGGCCGCGTTACCAGCTCGCGATAGAGGCACTGGTCAGCACCACCGCGGACCCGGCGCATCTGGGGACGCTGCTCCCCGAGCATCAGCGGATCTGCCACCTCTGCCGCGAGGTCAAGTCGGTGGCCGAGGTCTCCGCGCTGCTGTCGATGCCGCTCGGCGTCGCCCGCATCCTCGTGGCGGACCTGGCGGAAGCCGGCATGGTGGCCATCCACCAGCCGGGCAATGGAGAGGCCGGCGGCGCGCCGGATGTGACACTGCTCGAAAGGGTGCTCAGTGGACTTCGCAAGCTCTAGCGGCGGTACGGCCCGCGCCACTACCTCCGCGAAGATCGTGGTGGCGGGCGGCTTCGGCGTGGGCAAGACCACGTTCGTCGGTGCCGTTTCGGAGATCAACCCGCTGCGCACCGAGGCCGTGATGACGTCCGCGTCCGCGGGCATCGACGACCTGACCCACACCGGGGACAAGACCACCACGACGGTGGCCATGGACTTCGGACGTATCACCCTGGACCAGGACCTGATCCTGTACCTCTTCGGTACACCCGGGCAGGACCGCTTCTGGTTCATGTGGGACGACCTGGTCCGCGGCGCCATCGGCGCCGTCGTCCTCGTCGACACCCGCCGCCTCGCCGACTGCTTCCCCGCCGTCGACTACTTCGAGAACAGCGGCCTCCCCTTCGTCATCGCCCTCAACGGCTTCGACGGACACCAGCCCTACACCCCCGACGAGGTACGCGAAGCGCTCCAGATCGGACCGGACGCACCCATCATCACGACGGACGCGCGGCATCGCGCGGATGCCAAGAGCGGCCTGATCACCCTGGTCGAGCACGCGCTGATGGCACGCTTGAAGTAGTCCCGACAAGTAGGCGTAAGTCGTTTTTGCCATACGGAAGTTGTTGTAGTCACGCGGGGGCGGCCTGTGTCGTTTGACACGATCCGCCCCCGCGTTCATAACGTTTCGACAGAGAATTGGCCCCGCGCCACCACCCGATGCATCCATATGGTGCCACTGCGCTCACATGAGCCCCGCCTTTTGCCGGGGCTCGCTCTTTATGCCCGTTTTATCTGAGGCGTGGACCACTCGGAATGATCGATTCCGAGTGTTTGGAAGGGGGCCCGTACCCGTGCTGCAATTCGTCGAACTCCCGAGTAGTTACGGCCCTGAACGAATAATCCGGCACAACGTAGGTGCCGACGCCGAGAGGTTGTTGGTCGAGTGAGGCGAAGCAACGAGGGCTCCGCGGTGCAGCCCGAGCGGGGCAACTTCACCCCGCCGTCGCACGCTGCGGCGTCCCCTGCACAGGCGCCCGAGCCGGAGCCGGCCGGTGGCAGCACCAGTCGGTTCTCCCCGCGCAACTGGCGGGTGGCCACCCGGCTGAACGCGATCCTCCTGATCCCGGTCATCGTCGGCCTGATCATGGGCGGCTTCCAGGTGAAGGGATCCATCGACACCTGGAGCGAGGCCCAGGAGGCCGAGAAGACCGCGCTCGTCGTGCGCGCCGCCTCCGACTACGGTCAGGCGCTCCTGGACGAACGGGACCTCACGGCCCAGCCGCTGCTCTCCGGTGACCGGGAGGCCGACATCGTCGAGCAGTCCCGGGCCGCCACCGACGAGGCGCGGGTCGCCTTCGAGAACGCGGTGAAGGAGATGCCGGCCAAGCCGGGCCTGGAGCGTCGTCTCAAGCTCTTCAAGGGCGAGGAGCCCAAGCTCCCCGAGCTCCGCAAGGCCGCCTACTCGCAGGCGCTGGACCCGGTGAAGACCGAAGAGGGCTACACCCAGGTCCAGCACTCGCTGATGGAGTTCTCCAACGAGCTCGGTCTCGGCACCGGCAACATCACCAGCTACGGCCGTACCGTCTACGCGATCGAGCTGGCCAAGGCTGCAGAATCGCTTCAGCGCTCGATCGGCATGCACCTGCTGGTGCGCCCGAGCAAGAAGCCCGGCGTCTACAACGACCAGGTCAAGGCCTTCGGCTCGTACAACTACATGGAGCAGATCGCCCTCGCCGAGTTCAACTCCGGTGGTACCCAGGCCGACGTCGACCGCCTCAAGCAGGTCATGGCGGGCAAGGCCGCCGAGGGCGCCAGGCAGCTCAAGGCCGCCCGCGAGCAGGCCGAGGCCGCAGGCCAGCCCTTCGTGTCGCCGCCGAGCATCGACGGTTCGGTCTTCGACGGCATGGCCCAGCAGATCGGCCAGGGCCAGGACCCCGCGGACCTGGCGAAGAAGGGCATCACGCCCGAGACCTGGATGGCCGCCGCCACAGCCAAGTTCGAGGGGTACGCCACCGTCGAGGACGAGCTCGTCACCAAGGCGGTGAACGAGGCCGCGAAGATATCCTCCGACGCCAAGCGGGACGCCATCATCAACGGCCTGGCCGTCGTCATCGCCCTGCTGGCCGCCTTCTTCGTGGCCGGGCTCATGGCCCGCCAGATGAGCCGCTCGATGCGCCAGCTGCGTACCGCCGCGTTCTCCATCGCCGAGCAGCGGCTGCCCTCCCTGGTCGACCAGCTCTCCCGCACCGACCCGGGCCGGGTCGACACCCGGGTGCAGCCGATCCCGATCACCACGCAGGACGAGATCGGCGAGGTCGCCCGCGCCTTCGACCAGGTGCACCGCGAGGCCGTCCGGCTCGCCGCCGAGCAGGCCATGCTGCGGGGCAACGTCAACGCGATCTTCACCAACCTCTCGCGCCGCAACCAGTCGCTCATCGAGGGCCAGCTGACCCTCATCACCGACCTGGAGAACAACGAGGCGGACCCGGACCAGCTGGAGAGCCTCTTCAAGCTGGACCACCTGGCCACCCGAATGCGGCGCAACGGCGAGAACCTGCTCGTCCTCTCCGGCGAGGAGCCCGGCCGCCGCTGGGACCAGCCGGTGCCGCTGGTCGACGTCCTGCGCGCCGCCTCCTCCGAGGTGGAGTCCTACGAGCGCATCGAGCTGTCCGGCGTCCCCGAGGCCGAGATCCACGGCCGGGCCGTCACCGACCTCGTGCACCTGCTCGCCGAGCTGCTGGAGAACGCCACCACGTTCTCCTCGCCGCAGACCAAGGTCAAGGTCACCGCGACCCGGCTGCCCGACGGCCGCGTCATGGTCGAGATCCACGACAAGGGCATCGGCCTCACCGCCGAGGACTTCGCCGACATCAACCACAAGCTGGCCAACCCGCCGACGGTGGACGCCGCGGTCTCCCAGCGCATGGGCCTGTTCGTGGTCGGCCGACTCGCCGACCGGCACGGCATCCGGGTCCAGCTGCGCCCCTCGGGCGAGCAGGCCGGCACGACGTCGCTGGTCATGCTCCCGGACGCCATCACCCACGGTGGCAGTGGCGATACCCTGCAGGGGCAGGACGACTTCACCGTCTCCTCGATCATCCCCGAGCAGCGGGACGCCTTCGAGCCGGCCCCGCAGCACGGCCAGATGCGTACGGCGGCGGAGCTCGGCTTCGACGACTCGCGCTACGAACTTGCGGCGGACCCGGGTGAGCTGGACCCGGTCAACCGTTCGCTGATGCGCGAGGAGCGCCGGACGGCGCTGGAGGCCCAGACCGGCCCCGGCGGCCCGTTCCCCAACGGCTCCCAGGAGCAGCAGGGATACGGCCAGCAGGCCTACACGCAGGACCAGTACGCCGGGCAGGACCAGTACGACAACGGTTCGCAGGGGTACGCACCGGAGTCCTACGGCCAGGACCAGTACGCCCAGCAGGCCCAGCAGCAGGACCCGTACGCCGGCTCCTACGAGCAGCAGGGTTACGGCACCGGGGACGGCTACCCGCAGCAGCAGGAGCAGAACGCGCCTCAGGCGCAGCCGCAGCAGGGCTATGCGGAAGCGGCATATGCCGCTCCGGAGAACCCGCAGGACCCCTACGCCGCCGACCGGTACGCTGCCCCGACCGACCAGTCCCACCAGGACGACTGGCCTGTACAGAACGGTTCGCAGAACACTTTTGAGCCGGTTCGGCAGACTGAAGCGGAATCTGTTCCGAGCGTTCCCGCACCGTCGCAGGAGCGCGTAGGCTTCGAACGTCCGGGGTCCACCACGAGCGTCGGCCCCGAGCTGACCGAAGCCGGTCTGCCTCGCCGCGGCGGTGCGCAGCACTGGCAGCCGAGCGGCCGCGGCAACGACCAGCCCGCTCCGGCTCCGCCGCGGCAGCCGCAGCAGGAAGAGCGGCAGGCCCCGCAGACGGACGGGGACGGCACCGACGACTGGCGTTCGACGAATGACGAGCGCTGGGAGCGGGCCGAGAAGCTCCGTGAGCCGAAGGCGGGCGGAATCACCCCCTCCGGTCTCCCCCGGCGCGTGCCCAAGGCCAACCTGGTCGAAGGCACGGCGGAGCAGACCCAGCAGGGCGGCCCACAGGTCTCCCGCGCCCCCGAGGACGTCCGCGGCAGGCTGAGCAAACTGCGGCGCGGTGTCCAGCGGGGACGCAACGCGGGGCCGGACACCAGTACCACCTACAACCAGGAGCGTTAGTGTGAGCCCGATGAGCCAGGCGGCGCAGAATCTCAACTGGTTGATCACCAACTTCGTGGACAACACCCCCGGGGTGTCGCACACGGTGGTGGTCTCCGCCGACGGACTCCTGCTGGCCATGTCCGAAGGATTCCCGCGCGACCGCGCCGACCAGCTGGCGGCCGTCGCCTCCGGTCTGACGTCGCTGACCGCGGGCGCCTCGCGGATCTTCGAGGGCGGGGCGGTGAACCAGACCGTTGTGGAGATGGAGCGGGGATTCCTCTTCATCATGTCCATCTCGGACGGTTCGTCACTCGCCGTTCTCGCCCACCCGGATGCCGATATCGGTCTGGTCGGGTACGAAATGGCACTTCTGGTCGACCGCGCGGGGAGTGTTCTGACCCCGGATCTCCGTGCCGAACTTCAGGGAAGCCTTCTTAACTAGTAGACAGACAGTGCGTTTCTCGCCACCGCGCCATAAGGTGCGGTGGCGCGGCCCCACTGGGATCGGCGACCGGCAGTCGGAGGAGGAAACGTGGCAGCACCCACAGGCGGACACCCCTACGAGGGTGAACAGAGGGTTCCGG
The DNA here is from genome assembly GCF_040613515.1 of Streptomyces sp. NPDC006261. Classification (NCBI taxonomy): domain Bacteria; kingdom Bacillati; phylum Actinomycetota; class Actinomycetes; order Kitasatosporales; family Streptomycetaceae; genus Streptomyces; species Streptomyces sp. NPDC006261. The sequence goes on along the minus strand of NZ_JBEXSI010000004.1, from coordinate 3,256 downwards.
GTGAGCACGGTGACAACCGTTTCGGCTTCCCCACCGCATCCGGAGGCCAGGGCCCCGGCAACTCATATCAGCCATACCAGCAGCCGCAGCAGCCGCAGGGCGCCCATGGCGCGCAGGGGTCCGAGTGGCCCCAGCAGCAGCCGGGTTCGCCGTGGCCGCAGCAGCAGCCCCAGCAGCGGTACGACGCGCCGCAGCAGCAGCGTATCCAGCCGGTGCAGCACCGGCGGGCCCCCGAGCCCGCCAAGCCCGCCGCGCACAACCCGCTGGTCCGTCCGTACGCCATGACCGGCGGCCGGACCCGGCCGCGGTACCAGCTCGCCATCGAGGCGCTGGTCAGCACGACGGCCGATCCGTCCCGGCTGCAAGGGCAGTTGCCCGAGCACCAGCGGATCTGCCGGCTCTGCATCGAGATCAAGTCGGTCGCCGAGGTTTCGGCCCTTCTCTCGATCCCCCTCGGCGTTGCCCGGATCCTCGTCGCCGACCTGGCCGAGGCCGGACTCGTCGCTATCCATCAGCCCGGCGGCGACGAGGCCGCCGGCGGCCAGCCAGATGTGACACTGCTCGAAAGGGTGCTCAGTGGACTTCGCAAGCTCTAGCGGCGGAGCGGCCCGCTCCACTACCTCGGCGAAGATCGTGGTGGCAGGGGGCTTCGGCGTGGGTAAGACCACGTTTGTCGGTGCCGTTTCGGAGATCAATCCGCTGCGCACCGAAGCCGTGATGACGTCCGCGTCCGCGGGCATCGACGACCTGACCCACACCGGGGACAAGACCACCACGACGGTGGCCATGGACTTCGGACGTATCACCCTGGACCAGGACCTGATCCTGTACCTCTTCGGTACACCCGGGCAGGACCGCTTCTGGTTCATGTGGGACGACCTGGTCCGCGGCGCCATCGGCGCCGTCGTCCTCGTCGACACCCGCCGCCTCGCCGACTGCTTCCCCGCCGTCGACTACTTCGAGAACAGCGGCCTCCCCTTCGTCATCGCCCTCAACGGCTTCGACGGTCACCAGCCCTACACCCCCGACGAGGTACGCGAAGCGCTCCAGATCGGACCGGACACCCCGATCCTGACGACGGACGCCCGGCACCGCGCCGACGCCAAGAGCGCGCTCATCACGCTGGTCGAGCACGCCCTGATGGCCCGCCTGCGCTAGGCCTCCCGCCCGTACGAGAAGGGCCCCGCACTCCTTGGACGGGTTCTAGCGATCCTCGCAGCACCCTGTTTTCCAGGGAGTTGCGGGGATCGTGGATTCCGGGGACTTGCAGGCAAGGTTCTTCGAAGCGCTGGATCGGGAGAACGGCAGTATCTCGGGTGCGGCTCGGGCGGTCGGGGCGAACCCTCACACGGCGGCTGCGTGGGCGCGGAAGGCCGGTGTCCGTGGTCGTGGGAAGCCTGGTACGGGCGGGCGTCCGGGGCGGGTGGAGCCGAGCTGCACTCATGGTTCCTGACGGTGACCGAGCGGAAGTCAATCGCCGACGTGCGTCGTGAGGGCCGGTCGCTACGGGCGATCGGGCGGGCGTTGGGCCGGCCGGCGTCCACCGTCGAGCGGGAGATCGACGCACGCGCGGTCGGCGGTGCCTATCGACGAGATGGTGATGATCTCCGAGCGTCCTGCCGAGGTCGAGGACCGGGCGGTTCCCGGCCACTGGGAAGGCGATCTGATCGTCGGCCCCCGCAGCGAGAGCGCGATCGTGACCTTGGTCGAGCGCTCCACCCGCTATGTCCTGCTCGGACACCTGCCCGGCGGGCACACCGCCGAGGAGGTGTCCGCGACGTGCTGGTGCCCCTGATCCAGACCCTGCCCGAGCACCTGCGCGGCTCGCTGACCTGGGACCAGGGCTGCGAGATGGCCGCGCACAGCCCCGAAGACCTCGAACACGTGGCCCAGCAACTCAACGGCCGACCACGCAAAACGCTCGGCTGGAGAACTCCAGCCGAGCGCCTGCGTGATCCACTGACGACCGCGTAAGCCATCAGGTGTTGCGAGGACCACCAGAACCCGCCCTTGAGGAGTTCGGGGCCCTTCTCGTGACGCTGAACGGGGGGTGTCAGCCCTGCCAGCTGTGCGGCGCGCGGAAGCCCGGCGTGCGCTCCAGGCGGCGCCAGCCGGCCGTGTCGCGGCCGCGGTGGGCGGGGGCGGACGGCTGGGCGGCCGCGCGGGCCATCAGCACGGCGGTGATGGCCGCCAGTTCCTCGGGGGCGGCGTGCCCCTTCTCGACGCGCAGGACGGACTCGGTGGAAGTCAGGCTCATGGTGGGGGTGTCTCCGTCTTCTCGGCAGGGTGTCGTGGACCGTGCGGCGGATCGCGCCGCCGCGGAGGGCGACTACTGCGGGGGGTTGCCGTGCTTGCGGGACGGCAGGTCGGCGTGCTTGTTGCGGAGCATGGCGAGCGAGGCGATGAGTACCTCGCGGGTCTCGGCGGGGTCGATGACGTCGTCGACCAGGCCGCGCTCGGCCGCGTAGTAGGGGTGCATCAGCTCGGCCTTGTACTCCTTGACCATGCGGGCGCGCATGGCCTCGGGGTCCTCGGCCTCGGCGATCTGGCGGCGGAAGATGACGTTGGCGGCGCCCTCGGCGCCCATGACCGCGATCTCGTTGGTGGGCCAGGCGTAGGTGAGGTCGGCCCCGATGGACTGGCTGTCCATGACGATGTACGCGCCTCCGTAGGCCTTCCGCAGAATCAGCGAGATCCGGGGCACGGTGGCGTTGCAGTAGGCGTACAGCAGCTTGGCGCCGTGCCGGATGATTCCACCGTGCTCCTGGTCCACGCCCGGCAGGAAGCCGGGGACGTCCAGAAGGGTGATGATCGGGATGTTGAAGGCGTCGCACATCTGGACGAACCGTGCGGCCTTCTCGGACGCCTCGATGTCCAGCACCCCGGCCAGCGCCTGCGGCTGGTTGGCGACGATGCCGACGACCTGGCCGTCCAGGCGGGCCAGCGCGCAGATGATGTTGCGGGCCCAGCGCTCGTGGATCTCCAGGTAGTCGCCGTCGTCGACGAGCTCCTCGATCACCTGGTGCATGTCGTACGGACGGTTGCCGTCGGCCGGAACGAGGTCCAGGAGGACGTCGCCGCGCCGGTCGGCGGGGTCGTCGCTCTCGACGGTCGGCGGGTTCTCGCGGTTGTTGGAGGGCAGCATCCCGATGAGGTAGCGGACCTCGGCGATGCAGGTCTCCTCGTCGTCGTACGCGAAGTGCGCCACACCGCTCGTCTCGGCGTGCACGTCCGCGCCGCCCAGGCCGTTCTGGGT